>NZ_LEKE01000052.1:0-127168 GCF_001029585.1 Rhodococcus sp. ARP2
GTGGTGGTGTTGGAGGGGGTGCGGAGGTCTCTTGCGGGGTTCATGGTGCCGTCGGTGGTGGTGGTGTTGGGGGAGTTTCCGGTGACGGTGCATGGGAAGTTGGACCGTAAAGCCCTCCCGGACACTACTTTTACAGCCGCGGACTATCGGACGCCGAGCACACGAGCCGAAGTTATGGTCGCTCGAGCCATCGCCGAGGTGCTCGATCTCGACCAGGTGGGCGCCGACGACAATTTCTTCGAACTGGGTGGAGACTCGCTCAGCGCCACTCGCGTCGCAGCGCGCATCAGATCCGAATCGAGCACGAATGTCGGTGTGAAGGCCTTGTTCGACACTCCCGTGGTCGCTGATCTGGCGGCATCGATCGATCAGCTGCAAGCTGTGCTGCGAGGTTCGGGGCCGGAAGGTTCGAGGATTTCAGAAATCGCGGGTAAGACCCGGCCAGAACACATTCCGCTATCGCTCTCACAGGCGCGCATGTGGTTCGTCAACCAGTTCGACACCTCGTCTCCGCTTTACAACATCCCCGTCGCACTACAACTGGACGGCTTCCTGGATTCGGGTGCGCTCCAAGCCGCACTGGGTGATGTGGTGGAACGGCACGAAACCCTTCGAACGATCTTCCCGACGTCCGCGAACGGGCCCCACCAGGTGATCGCCGAACCAGCGCTCGCTGCTCCTCGAATCCGCCCCGTCCCGATTTCCGGCGAGCGGCTTTTTACGGATTTGCACGCGTTCTTCGACGTCGGATTCGATGTGGCCGAAGAGTTCCCGCTGCACGTGAGGTTACTCCGAATCGGGCCGGAGCAGCATGTTCTTGCGATCGTCGTCCACCACATCGCCGCGGACGGTTTCTCGATGGCGCCACTGGCACGTGACCTGATGCGCGCCTATACATCCCGTGCTCAGGAGCAGAATCCGGACTGGGAGCCACTGCCCATCCAGTATGCCGACTACAGCCTGTGGCAGCGGGAGATCCTCGACGCAGAAGTTGGTCCGGGAACGTCGACGTCGGATGAATTCGATTACTGGACAGCGAAGCTGTCGGATATTCCAGAAGTCTTGCCGCTCCCTCTCGATCGACCACGAACGTCGAAACGGTCTACCGAGGGCGCGGTGGTTTCGATGGACTTCTCACCCGAGATCCATCGAGTTTTGACCGACCTCGCACACCAGAATGGTGCGTCCCTGTTCATGGCGATGCATGCGGCGCTCGCGGTGTTGCTGGCACGGCTTTCGGCGTCGGACGACGTAGTGATCGGCACTCCGGTCGCAGGGCGCGGTGCTTCGGTGTTCGACGATGTGGTCGGGATGTTCGTCAACACGCTCGTGCTTCGCACACCCGTCCAATCCGGAGCAACCTTTGCCGAGGTGTTGGCCGCGGTGCGGTCAACGGATCTCGGTGCACTCGACCATGCAGACATTGCCTTCGAGAGGTTGGTGGATGACCTCTCGCCCGACCGTTCCACCGCGCATTCACCCCTCTTTCAAGTACTCCTCGAATTCCAGACCGATACGGGACTGCGCTTCGAATTGCCGGAACTGACGGCTCGCTCGCTCGACATCGATCTCGCGGTTGCAAAATTCGATCTACAACTGAGTGTGATGGAACACGTCGACGAGCACGGTGGGCCGGCCGGTATCAGCGCCGGTTTCCGTTATGCAACAGATATTTTCGACCGAGTATCGGTGACGCGCATCGCGGAGCGCTTCGAGAGAGTGATTGGCGCCGTGATCGAGGATCCGTCGGCAGTCGTCGGCGACATCGACATACTTCTGGCCGGCGAATACAGCGAGATGCTGGTTGCGCCATCGGCCTCGGCCTCGGCCTCGGCCTCGGGCTCGGCCTCGGTCTCGAGTGTCGGAACCCACGAGGATTCGCTGTCGGATCTCTTCGATCGTGCGGTGCTGACGTCCGGTGATGCCGTGGCGGTGCGCTGCGACGGATTGTCCGTCACCTACCGCGAACTCGACGAGCGAGCAAACCGCCTCGCTCGACTGTTGGTGGCCCAGGGTGTGGTGCCGGAAACCCTGGTGGCAGTCGCGATGACCCGCTCGATCGACTTGGTGGTGGCATTGCTGGCGGTGGTGAAGGCGGGTGGCGGATACCTACCGGTGGACCTGACTTCTCCGGTCGACCGCGTGGACTTCGTGCTGCGTGACTCCGCACCCAAGTGCGTGCTGACCACTCGGGCCGACGGCGCCGACATACGAGACAGTGACGCAATCGCAGACAACGAGATTCCAGTGATTGCCGTGGACGACCCGGCGATTCTCCAAGCGCTGCTTAGGAGTTCTCCGTTTCCGGTGACCGACCAAGACCGGCTGCTACCGCTCCGACCCGATTCGGTGGCCTACGTGATTTACACCTCGGGGTCTACTGGGCGTCCGAAGGGGGTGCAGGTTTCCCACCGCAGCGTCGTGACGTTGCTGGCAAACACCCGAGCGCTCTTCGGCTTCGACAGCGGCGATGTGTGGACGATGTTCCATTCCGAGGCATTCGACTTCTCGGTCTGGGAAATGTGGGGCGCACTCGCACACGGTGGCCGGCTGGTACTGGTCGACTACTTCACGGCCCGTTCACCAGAGGCATTCCTCGAATTGCTACGGCACGAACGTGTCACGGTGCTCAATCAAACTCCCACTGCCTTCTATCAATTGGCGGAAGCCGACCGGCGTATCGGGAGCGCGGCCCTGTCATTGCGCTACGTGATCTTCGGTGGAGAAGCCCTCGACTTCGGACAGTTGACGCGCTGGTACGCCCGCCGCGGGACTTCGTCACCAGATCTGGTCAACATGTACGGCATCACGGAGACCACGGTGCACGTCAGCCACCTTCCGCTCGATCGTGAGCTGGCGCGTGACGGATCGGCCTCGGTGATCGGTCGGGCGTTGCCCGGATTGCGTGTGTATGTGTTGGATCAGCGGTTGCACCCGGTGCCGCCCGGTGTGGTGGGTGAACTGTATGTCTGCGGCGATCAGGTGTCACGCGGATACCTCGGCCGGTTCGGTCTGACCTCCGCGCGGTTCATTCCCGACCTCACCGTCAGTGGGGCGCGTATGTATCGATCCGGTGACCTGGGGCGCTGGAACGACAGCGGGCAGCTGGAGTACCTCGGACGAAACGATCTGCAGGTGCAGGTGAAGGGGTACCGAATCGAACTCGGCGAGGTGGAGGCTGCGCTGCTCTCCGGAGTGGGCGTGTCTCAGGCGGCGGTCGTGGCCCGCAGAGACCGGTTGGTGGGCTACGTGGTGCCGGAGGCCGTTGCCACTGTCTCTCCGGCGGCGTTGCTCGAGTATCTCTCACAGAGGTTGGCGGCACACATGGTCCCCGCTGTCGTGACGGTTCTCGAGGCGTTGCCGCTGACGGTGAACGGCAAACTCGACCGGAAAGCGTTGCCTGAACCTGACTTCGGGCTACAGACAACCGTGAGTCGTGGCCCCGCCTCCGAGACGGAAAGCATCCTTGCGGGCCTGTTCGCCGAAGTTCTGGGACTCGACGAGGTGGGGGTCGACGATTCGTTCTTCACTCTCGGCGGTGACTCGATCATGTCCATCCAGTTGGTGACGCGAGCCAAGTCTGCGGGAGTTTTGATCTCACCGCGCGAGGTATTCGAACGCAAAACCGTTGCGGCGCTGTCCGAGACGGCCGGTACGTCTGGCGGTCACGCTGTTCTCGACGAGTTGCCCGGTGGCGGCGTCGGGGAGATCGAGTTGACACCGATCGCGGAATGGATGCTCGATCGCGGCGGAGACTTTCGGCGGTACTCACAATCTGTTCTCCTCGCGGTTCCTGCCACGCTCGACGAGGTCACGCTGACACAGGCGATGCAGGCCGTGCTGGACCACCACGACATCCTCCGCGCGGGCATCCGGGCGACGCTGCATCCTGAATCCGCTCGGCGGATGGACGTTGCGCCAGCAGGTACGGTGCGGGCGGAGACCGTCGTACGCCACGTGAGCCTAGAGGGTGCTGCCGCGGAGAAGGTCTCGGCTGAACTCGACGCAGCTCTGGGGCGGCTCGACCCGGAGACAGGTGTGATGGTGCAGGCAGTCCTGCTCGACACCGACGGACAGATTCAAAAGGAAGGACAGCGCCAGAAACGGTTGCTACTGGTAGCGCACCATCTGGTGACGGACGGTGTTTCCTGGCGAATCCTGATCCCCGATCTTGCACTTGCTTGTGCGCAGGTGCAATCAGGCGTCGACCCGTCACTGGCTCCGGTCGGAACCTCGATGCGTCGATGGGCACGTGGCCTCGTCGACGCCGCGCGCGAGCCGGATCGGGTTGCTGAACTCGACTATTGGCGAGAGGTGCTCGCGGGTCCAGATCCGACTCTGGGTGTGCGCGCCCTGACGAAGAGGGACACCGCCTCGGCCACCACCGACATCGAAGTACGAGTTCCCACGGCATTGACCGATGCCGTGTCGACGACAGTGCCGCAGGCGATTCACGGGAGCGTCGAGGACGGATTGTTGACGGCTTTGGCTCTTGCGATGGTCCGCTGGCATAGGGAGCGCGGGATCGACAATCCGGAGACATTGATCAGCCTCGAGGGACACGGACGCGAGGAACAGGTGGTTCCCGGGGCAGATCTTGCTCGCACAGTGGGATGGTTCACGTCGATCTTCCCGGTGCGGATCGATCTGAGCGGAGTGGATCCGATCGACGCCTTCGCCGGCGGTCCGGCTGCGGGCGTCGCTGCCAAGGCCGTCAAGGAACAACTCCGGGCGGTGTCGGACCGCGGCATCGGCTTCGGGCTGCTGCGCTATCTGAACCGCGAAACGGCACACACTCTTTCGCAACTTCCGGTGCCTCAGATCAGTTTCAATTACCTCGGACGCGTCGGTGGATCCGAGGCCGACGCTTCAGCGGGATGGGTACCGATCCGCGACGAGGACTTGCGGACGGTTACGGCCGTCGATCTTCCGCTCGCCAGCGTCCTCGAGGTCAACGTGATGACCGTCGACAACAGCGACACCGACAACAGTGACCCCGAGGACGGCCCGCAGCTCGTTGCCACCTGGACGTTCCCACCGGACATTCTGGGCGCGGACGACGCTCGGCACCTGGCGCAGTGGTGGCTCGACGCATTGGCCGCGCTCGGTGAGTACGCGGCAGGCGGCGGCGGATTCACACCCTCGGACTTCGATCTGGTCGATCTTCGACAGGACGCGGTCGACGACCTCGAAAGCCGGTGCCCCGACCTGAGCGACGTCTGGTCGCTCTCTCCATTGCAAGCGGGGTTGTTGTTCCATGCCGAACTGGCCGAACGATCGGTCGACGCATACCTCGTACAAGTGGCTCTCGATCTAGCCGGCGCAGTCGATTCGGAGCGCCTGCGTCGCGCCGCCGACGCGCTGCTCCGCAGGCATGAGAACCTGCGTACCGCCTTCCTTCACGGCGCGGACGGCCGTGCCGTCCAGGTGGTCCGAAGCGCCGTGGCAGCGCCGTGGCAGGAAATCGACCTCACTGGTGCAACAGATCAGGATCTTGATCGAGCACTGGCGGAGGACCGAGCGCGCCCGTTCGACATGGCGCAGGCGCCGTTGATCAGATTCACCCTGATTGCTCTCGCCCCCGAAAAGTTCACGCTGGTGCTCACCAACCATCACATCCTTCTGGACGGCTGGTCCATGCCACTGCTGATCCGGGAGTTGGCGACGCTCTATGCCGCTGATGGTGAAGCTCCGGCCTTGCCTCACGCGCGCGCGTATCGCGACTATCTGACCTGGATGAGCCGCCGCGATCAGCAAGCTTCTCGAGCTGTATGGGCGAGGACGCTGAGCGGAGTCGAAGGACCGACGCTGTTGGCTCCGGCGGTTCGATCTCGTCGACTCTCCACCATGGCGGCCGAGTGGGTGTTCGATCTGGACGAGGAGTTCACAACCTCACTTCGCGGGATGGCGCGTGAACTCGGGCTGACGATCAACACAATTGTTCAGGCATCGTGGGGGATCGTCCTCGCTGCACTGACCGGGAGAGACGAAGTGGTGTTCGGAGCGACGGTGTCGGGTCGACCTCCCGAGCTGACCGGGATCGAAACCATGGTCGGGCTGTTTATCAACACAATTCCGGTCCGAATCACTCTGCGCCCGAGAGAAAGTATCGGCACACTCCTCGCGCGGATCCAGGCCGAGCAAGCAGAGCTGTCGGATCATCACTATCTCGGGCTTTCCGAGATCCAAGTAGCCACGGGGCCGGAGACCGGATTTGACACGTTGACTGTCTTCGAATCGTATCCCGCTGACCGTCAGGGCCTTTCGTCCGATACCGATATTGCGGGGATCCGGATCATCGATGTCGAAGCCAAGGACGCTGCCCACTACCCGCTCAGCCTGGTGGCATCGGTCGACACCAGACTCCGCCTGAAATTCGAGTACCTACCCGAGGTTTTCGGTGCCGCCGACATCGAAGAGATCGCCGGACGACTGCATCGCGTACTCGAAGTGTGTGCCCAGCCGGATCGCCCCTTGGCTGTGGTGTCGGTGCTCGCCCCGTCCGAACGTGCCGAATTGGTGCCGGCCCGTGGCACGGCTGGTGGGTCGTCGCGCGTCTTCCCGGAGATCTTCGACGCGGCAGCCCAGCGTGATCCGAACGCGCTCGCCGTGGAATCGGCGGACGGCAGCCTGACCTACGGCGAGCTGGACATCCTCTCCAATCGCATTGCTCGCGTGCTGGTCTCGCGAGGACTGGGAACTGAGGACTACGTAGCAGTCGGTGTCCCACGTTCTCTCACGTCCGTGGTGTCGATACTTGCCGTCGCCAAGACGGGCGCTGCATTCGTGCCGATCGATCCCGCCTATCCCGACGAGCGGATCAATCACATGCTGATCGATTCGATGGTCAGCTTCGGATTGACCACCACCGCGGGCCGAGATCGATTGCCCGATATCGCGGAGTGGCTGATTCTCGACGATCCGCATTTCACGAAGAAGTGCGAGGAATTCTCGGGGAGCCCGTTGACCGACAACGACCGACTCCGTCCGATCGGGTTGGATTCAGCTGCTTACGTGGTCTACACCTCGGGGTCGACCGGCGTGCCCAAGGGAGTCGTGGTCACACAGCGAGGGCTCGACAACTTCGCCCGAGACCAACGCGAACGCTACGGCGCAACTCCACAATCACGCACGCTGCACTTCTCCACTCCGAGTTTCGACGGGTCGCTCTTCGAATATCTGCAGGCTTTCGGCGCCGGGGCGACGATGGTTATCGCTCCACCCGGGATCTACGGGGGCGAGGACCTGGCGCAGCTTCTGGCCGAGCGCGCCGTCACGCACGCGTTCATCACCACGGCGGCATTGGCAACGGTGGACCCGGCTGGGCTGGAACAACTTTCGGAAGTCGTATTCGGGGGCGAGGCGTGCCCACCCGATCTCGTCGCTCGCTGGGCACCTGGCCGCCGCCTGTACAACGCGTACGGACCGACCGAAGCAACGATCATGTCGAACGTCAGTCCGCCGATGACCGCCGGGGAGCGCATCACGATCGGTGGACCTGTCAGTGGCGTCAGCGAACTGGTGCTCGACGCTCGACTTCAAGCGGTTCCCGTCGGGGTCCCCGGCGAGCTGTATCTGGCCGGACCAGGCGTGGCGCGGGGATATCACCGAAGGCCGGGGTTGACGGCAGAGCGCTTTGTTGCCAATCCGGCCGACCCAGGAACGCGGATGTACCGCACCGGCGACATCGTGCGATGGACGGCGGACATGTGTGTCGAGTACGTCGGGCGAAGCGACTTCCAGGTCAAGGTTCGAGGCTTCCGTGTCGAACTCGGTGAGATCGACAGTGTGCTGATGGCGGAGCCCAACGTCGGATTTGCCGTTACGGTTGCCGATTCCGCCCCCACCGGAGACACCCGACTCGTGTCGTACGTCGTGCCCACCGCGGGTCGACTGGACACCAGGCTCCTGATTCGCGCCGTGGCCCGGCGCTTGCCTTCGCACATGGTGCCTGCCGTTCTCACGGTGCTGGAGAACATACCATTGACCGCTGTCGGAAAAGTTGACCGTTCGGCATTGCCCAGCCCCGAAATCGAGACGACCACAGGGGATTTCCGTCCCCCTGTCGGCCCGGTCCAACAGGCAGTGTCGGACGTGTTCGCCGAGGTGCTCGGCCTCGAACGAGTCGGTACCGACATCAGTTTCTTCGAGCTCGGTGGAAATTCTCTGAGCGCCACTTCGGTCGCGGCGAGGCTACGGGCGGTGCTCGGAGCTACCGTCGGCGTGCGGGACCTGTTCGAGACGCCGACGGTGGCCGAGTTGGCCACGGTGATCGACCAGTCGGTCGCCGAACGGTCGGAGCGACTGGAACCGCGCCCCCGACCCGACAACATCCCCTTGTCGTTTGCTCAGCAGCGGATGTGGTTCGTCAATCAACTCGACACCAGTTCTCCTGCATACAACATTCCGCTCGTGGTGCGGTTGAGCGGTGAACTCGACAAACCGGCCTTGAGATCAGCGATGTCCGATGTCATCGCCCGCCACGAATCGCTGCGAACGATGTTCCCGGTCCACGGCGACGGACCGGTCCAGCACATCGTGCCCACCGAAAGCGCCGCGCTGCCACAACTGGCCGAGACATCGGTGACCGACGAACATCATCTCCGTGACGAGCTTGCCCGAATGGTCTCGGCTGGTTTCGACGTCGCCGCACGAATTCCCCTGCGGGCAGCGTTGTTCACCATCGATGAGCGCGAACATGTACTTGCCGTAGTGGTGCACCACATCTCGGCTGACGGCTTCTCGATGTCTCCACTGACCCGAGACGTGATGATTGCATACGAGGCCCACGCGTACGGCGGGGAACCCCAGTGGACGCCGCTTCCAGTCCAGTACGCCGACTTTGCGCTCTGGCAACGGGAGATTCTGGGCTCCGGCGACGACCCTGGGTCGGTGATCACCGAGCAGTTGGCTTACTGGCGACGCGCACTGTCAGGCGCTCCCGACCTCTTGGAACTTCCCCTCGATCGAGACCGGCCGACACAACAGAGTTTTCACGGCTCGCGGATTCACTTCTCGATCAGCAGTGATCTTCACCGCCGTATCCGAGACGTGTCGAGGCAGCAAGAGTCCACTGCATTCATGACTGTGCATGCAGCGCTCGCGCTCTTGCTGGCACGTTTGGGCAGCACCGACGACATCGTGATCGGAACGCCGATCGCCGGCAGGGGAGATCGTGCCCTCGATGATCTGGTCGGCATGTTCGTCGGCACGCTCGCACTGCGCACACAGGTCGACCCGGCTCAATCGTTCCGGGAGTTGGTTGCGCATTGCCGCGAAGTCGACCTCGCCGCGTTCGCGCACTCCGACGTTCCCTTCGAGCGGGTAGTGGACGCGGTCGGGCCGAAACGGTCGAGTGCCTATGCACCGATTTCCTCGGTGTCGCTGGAATTCCAGAACAACGATCGGCCGATTCTGAAGCTGGCGGGACTGGAAGTCCGCGGGATCGACCCAGAACTCGAGGTAGTGAAGGTAGACCTGGAATTCCTCCTCGCCGAAGAGTACGACGATCGCGGTGCACCGGGAGGAATGAGCGGAGCCGTCGACTTTGCCACCGATCTCTTCGACCCCGGTACGGTCAGCGGGTTTGCCGACATGTTCGTTCGTGTACTCGAGGCCGTGACCCGGAATCCGCAGGTACCGATCGGTGACATCGATCTACTCGGCGATCTTGAACGTCGCGAGTTGACGCCGGCGCATGGGCTCCCAGAAGTAGCTCCGAAATTGTGGCCTGAGTTGTTGGCGGACGCCGTGGCGATCGATCCGGACTCGGTGGCCCTGTCGCTCGAGAACCGGCAGCTCAGTTATCGCGACCTGGACGAGTGGTCGAATCGTGTTGCCCGGGAGTTGTGCGGTCGCGGTGTGGGCCCGGAGACCTTCGTGGCACTGGGAATGCCTCGCTCGATCGAATCGGTGGTGGCGATCTGGTCGGTGACCAAAGCCGGAGCGGCCTTTGTGCCTGTCGATCCGGCCTATCCGCGCGAGCGCGTCGAATACATGCTCGCCGATTGCCGAGCCTCGCTCGGTTTGACCGTTCAGTCCAGCCGAACTCACCTACCCGACGTTGTTCCCTGGCTGGAACTCGACGACCCACACTTCGCCCGGCGGGTAGCCGCGCTGTCGCCGGAACCGATCACCGATGACGATCGAACCGGTGTACTGAACCTCGATCATCCGGCCTACCTGATCTACACCTCGGGATCTACCGGGAAACCCAAGGGAGTGAACATTACTCATCGAGGTTTGGCGAGCTTCACGGCCGAAACTCGTGAGAGGTTCGAGGTCACTCACGACTCTCATGTCTCACAGTTGGCATCGCCGAGTTTCGACGCTTCCATCTTCGAGTTGACGATGGCATTCAGCGCCTCGGCGCAAGTCGTGATCGTTCCGCCTGCTGTGTACGGTGGCGCCGAATTGGCCGATGTTTTCCGGCGCGAGCAGGTCACTCATGCCACCATTACACCGACCGCGCTGGCGGCGTTGGGTGACAACGGTTTCGAGGCGCTCCGTGTTCTCGATCTGGTGGGCGAGGCCTGCCCGCCGGAGGTCGTCGCGCAATGGGCGCCGGGTCGGAGGCTGCACAACGGCTACGGCCCGACTGAAACCACCGTGCAGGCGAGTGTCAGCGATTCGATGAAACCCGGTGCGGGAGTGAACATCGGCTCGCCGGCAGTGGGCTTCGGCTTCCTGGTGCTGGACGAGCGTTTGCAGCCCGTACCGGTGGGCGTGCCGGGGGAGTTGTACATCATCGGCCCAGGTATGGCACGTGGGTACCATAATCGGGCGTCGCTCACGTCGGAACGATTTGTTGCTTGCTTGTACGGGTCGCCGGGGCGCCGGATGTACCGCACCGGAGATGTCGTGCGTTGGCGTGAATCCGGCGGTGACAGTGCCAAAATCGTTGGTTCCGGCGATGGAGTGCATCACACACTCGAATACATCGGGCGCAGCGACTTCCAGGTCAAGGTCCGTGGTTTTCGGATCGAACTCGGGGAAATCGATGCAGTTATCTCACGCCATCCGTCGGTGGACTTCGCCGCAACTGTCGGCTACACGGGACCGTCGGGTGAAACGGTCCTGGTGTCGTACGTGCGTACGTCAGCTGCCGACGCCTCGGACAGCGACGAGATACGGGCGTACGCAGCCGACCGACTTCCCTCGCACATGGTTCCGTCGGCAGTGGTATTTCTCGAGCGGATTCCGATGACACCGGTGGGCAAGCTCGACCGAAAGGCTCTACCGGAACCCGAATTCAGTTCGGTTGCAGCCGAGTTCCGCGAGCCGGTCACCGACACCGAGCGCGCCGTGGTCGACTCGTTTGTCGAGGTTCTGGGTGTCAGCCGGGTGAGCACTACCGACAGCTTCTTCGACCTGGGCGGGTCCTCCCTGGTAGCCACCCGAATCGTCAGCGCACTGCACTCCCGTTTCCAACGCAGAATTCCGCTTCAGTGGATGTTCCTCGACCCGACACCCGCTGGAATCGCTCGACGCCTCGACATGCCGACAGTGGACGCCGGCATGGAAGAGCTTCTCGCCGTGGTTGTTCCGCTGCGGACAGAAGGAAGTGGGCGACCGCTGTTCTGTGTGCACCCTGGTATCGGCCTGTCCTGGGGGTACGCCGGCTTGGTGCGGTATCTGCCCGAGGACCGACCGGTGTACGGACTTCAGCTACCCGCACTCAGCGACGACGGTGACTATCAGTCGATCGAACAGCTGGCGCATCGCTACGTCGAAGAGATGGAAGCCGTTTCGCCGGACGGGCCGTACGACTTGCTCGGTTGGTCCCTCGGCGGAGTCATCGCGCACGCCATGGCCGTCGAACTGCAATCGTCCGGCCGCGAAGTTGCCACACTGACGATGATGGACAGCTACCCCGACAACGGCGATGCCCCTGCGTCAGCCGCACTCGACGTCCGAGACCTACTGCGAGGACTCGGCCTCGAGATCGAGACCGACCGAGATCTGACCTTCGACGAGGCGGCGGCCGTGCTGGCCCGGAGGCTCGGGCCCGAGACGGGAGTCGACGGTCGGGACCTCGAGCGGATTGCCAGAGGGTACGAGACTTCGCAGAGAATCACGCACCAGTTCGTTCCCCAGATCTACGAGGGAGACCTGCTGATCTTCCCGGCTGACGGAAAAGACGACACGATTCCGCGGGAGAGGTCGCCACAGGAATGGCGTCCGCTCGTGACAGGCCGGATCGTGGAGGTACCGGTGCGATGCGGACACAACGAGATGATCGAGGCACCGGCCATGGCGGTCATCGGACCGGAGATGGCTCGGGTGCTCTCGATGTTTTCCGGATACTCCGAACGGGCATGACAACTTGAAGCCACCGAGCCGCACGCCCGTGAAGCGAGCGCCACCGAGCTGTTGCCGGGCACCGCAATCGAGCACGAGGAGCGGCAATGAGAAGGATCGGACGTACTCGGGCGATACTGGTCGTCGCCCTCGTCGCATGGACGGGATTGTTCGGTGAAGCAGCGCTTGCCTCGGCCGATCAGGCGCGAACATCCCCTCCAGACAGTTCAGCTCTCGATCACGTCGAGGAAATCAACGCCCGTCAGCTGACGATGTACGTCTACTCCGCTGCAATGGACAAGGTGATCCCACTCGAGGTGATTCGGCCGGCAGACACGAGTGCGCCCCGGCCGACTCTCTACCTGCTCAACGGCGCGGGCGGAGGCGAGGACACGGCGACGTGGCAGACACGCACAGACGTCGTCGACTTCTTCGGCGACAAGAACGTCAACGTCGTCAACCCGATCGGCGGTGCCTACAGCTACTACACCGACTGGGAGAAGCCCGATCCTGTTCTCGGGCTGAACAAGTGGACCACGTTCCTCACCGAGGAGTTGCCACCGATCGTCGACGCCACGCTCGGGACTACGGGTGTGAATGCCGTTGCCGGATTGTCGATGGCAGGTACCTCGGTTCTGAGCCTGGCCGAGGCGGCGCCATCCGTTTACCGTGCCGTCGGTGCTTTCAGCGGGTGCGCCGAGACGAGTACTCAACCCGGTCAGGACTACGTGAGATTCGTGGTCGGATTCCGCGGCGGCAACGTGGACAACATGTGGGGTCCTCCCGGCGGTCCGGGCTGGGTAGCCAACGATCCTGTGGTCAACGCCGAGAGATTGCGGGGCGTCGACCTCTACATCAGCAATGGATCGGGCCTGCCCGGCCCACACGAGAATCTGGGGGGACCGATGGTCAACGGCGACCTCGGCGTTCTGGCGAACCAGGTGATCGTGGGTGGAGTCATCGAGGCCGGGACAAACCAGTGCACCCAGCGTTTGGCCGAGCGGCTCGACTCCCTGGGCATCCCGGCCACCTATGATTTCCGGGCAACCGGCACTCACTCCTGGGGTTATTGGCAGGACGATCTTCACAACTCGTGGTCGATGATTGCCGAGTCGATCGGTGCGCGTTAGCCGGTGAACCCGAGGATCGGCGGCTGAGTTGTTTCTCACTTCGGGGCCCGCTCGCCCCACCTAGCCGACCGAACTGCAGGTCAGCGGCGTTATAGTCGCCACATGAGTTCAGAAACACTCGCGCCCCTCGACACCGATGTACTTGCGCGCAGGTTTGCGTGCCTTGGTGATCCGACGCGGCTGCGAGTGCTCCGACTCGCTGCCGGCGGTCCGATCGACGTCGACACGATTGCACACGCCGCATCACTCGAGCCGTCGGCGCTGAGTGCTCACCTCGAGGCCTTGATCGAGGTCGGTTTTGTCGAGGCTTCGGTGCGTGAAGGCACTTCGGTTGTCAGTGTTGCCGGAACGGCATACTCCGATCTGATGGCAGCGGCCGCCGTCGTGGCTGCGCGTGGCCCGGTCGAAGACACACTGGGAGTTCTTCCCGACGATGTGGTGCTGCGCCGCATGGAATCCGGCGACTGGGATGCCGTGCGCTCGATCTACCGCGAAGGAATCGACACCGGAACCGCGACGTTCACCACGTCGGTGCCGTCAGCCGAGAAGCTCGACGCGCAATGGTTGCCCGATCATCGATGGGTCGCCGAGATCGACGGCCGAGTCGAAGGCTGGGCGAGCCTGAGCCCGGTGTCCTCGCGTGATTGCTACCGCGGGGTCGCCGAGAACTCCATCTACATCGGTAGCGGCGCTCGCGGGCGCGGCGTGGGCAAGCTGCTGCTTCGCCGACAGGTGCAAGCCGCCGACGCCAGTGAGATCTGGACGGTGCAGTCGTCGATCTTCCCGGAGAACCGGGCGAGTGTCGCCTTGCATCAGGCCGTCGGATTCCGAATCGTCGGCACTCGCTCGCGTATCGCTCAACTCGGTGGCAGGTGGCGTGACACGTTGTTCCTCGAACGTCGCAGCGAGGATGCTGACATTGAGGACGCTGACATTTGAGAAGAGACGCTCAGCCCTTGGCAGCGCTGATTCCCGCGCGTCGCCCGTAGAAGCTGCCGTCACCGAGGGACGTTCCGGAGGCGTATCCACCGGCGCAGACGCCGGCGGTGCAGCGTCCAGCGGCAAACAAACCCGGGATCGGTTCGCCGGAGACGTGGATGACCTCCGAGTTGATCGACGTGCGCAGACCGCCGAGCGTGAATCCGGCGGTGAAATTGCGAAGATCGAGCGCAGCGACGGGTGAGCCGATCGGCTTGACCCACTCCTTCTTCTTACCGAGTACCGGGTCTTCACCACGGGCGGCGTGCCGGTTGTAGACCTCGACGGTCGACTGAAGGGTGCCTTCCGGCAGGCCCATGTCGGATTCGAGTTCCTCGACGGTCTCGGCCACCCACTTGGGCTGGAATCTGAAGAACGGTGTGGAACTGTCGGCGGCGCAGCCCTCTTCGTAGGAAGCTTCGTCGATGATCAGGTAGGCCTGATTCTCGTTGCGCAGCAGCGTCTCCTGGCCGATTCTTCCCGGGTACGTGTCTTCGTTGACGTAGCGCTGGCCGCGTCCGTTGACCAGGATGCCGCGGATCATCAACTGGGGGTCGCCGAAGAATGCGACCTCGGTTGCGTCCATGTGTGCGAGGTCGGCCCCGAGTGCCTGCGCCATCTGGATGGCCTTGCCGTCGTGCTCTTCGATAGCCGCACCGGGGCGCCCGATCAGCCGTGGGGCGTACGACTGGATCATCGCTTCGTTGTAGGCGAAGCTTCCCGTCGCGAGTACGACACCCGTGCGTGCTCGAACTGCCACTTCCTTGCCGTACTGCTTGGCGATGATGCCGACTACTCGATCTCCGTCGACGACCAGGCGCTGGACTCGCATGTCGTATTCTGCTCGTACGCCGAGGCTTTCGGCCGTCTCGATCAGTGGCTTCATCAACATGAAACCACCGCCCTTCTCCCCGGTGCGCTTGCCGCTCATCTGCGGCACGTGCCCGCGAGGGGCCGGTGTCGCGATCGTGTTGAACGGTGCCGAGTTCTCGCCGCCGGAATACATGAGTCCGTCGTCGAAGGGCGTTTCCCAGCCAGGTTGGCCGTAGAAACTTTCCTTGAACGGCACACCGTTGTCGACGAGCCAGTTGTAGTGCTCGACGCTGCCTTCGCAGTAGTCGGTGATCTTCTCCTCGTCGGCGCCGGGCCCGAGTGCGGCCATCATGAACGATTTCATGTTGGCGGGGGAGTCCTCGAACCCGAGTGCCTGCTGCAACGGGGTCCCGCCGCCCAGATAGATGAATCCACCTGCCAGCGCCGCAGCGCCGCCCCAGCCGCTCGTGCGCTCGAGCACCAATACGTCGGCGCCCGCTCGCGCGGCCTCGATCGAAGCACTCACTCCGGCAATGCCGTAGCCGGCGACGACGACGTCAGCCTCGAAGTCCCACTGCTCGATGCTTGCGGCGGACTGCGGACGGATTGAGCTGGCCTCGGCCATGGATTCGGATCCTTCGTTCTTCTGGTTGGTTGGTGGGGGAATCGGTGGGTGTGATTGATGCCCTGATGGCAGTATCTCGACCGAAAGTCAGTCGGTGTCCGTTTTCGCGGAATCGGCTGCGGCCTTCTCCTTGACGCGCGCGGCTTTACGTCTGTCGGCCTTCACGGCGATCAGCGCATTGTTGAGTCCGGTGGCCAGCGGCCAGCCGACGTAGTGGCACAGGAAGATCGCGGCCTCTTCGAACTGCTGCTCGGTCAACTCCTCGTTGTGGAGAGCAGCGTTGATCTGGATCTTTGCCACATCGTTCTGCCCCTGGGCGGTGATGGCACCGATCAGTAGTAGTCGTCGGTCACGCACCGACAGTCCCGGTCGCGTCCAGATGTCGGCAAAGAGGTGGTCGGCGGTGACCGCGAAGAAGTCGCCGGGAACGTCGGCGGGAAGCTCCCAGCCGTACACCTCGTTCATCTTCGCGACGCCACGAGCGCGGGCCTCGGAGATGCGGCTTTCGTCGGTTCCACCGGCATCGGTCATGTGAGTGGTGTCGGTCATGCGTGCTCCCGAGTAGTAGATGCCGAAGATGCCGTTGAAGGTTCGGCCGGCCTGTCTTCGCTGTCATTCCCGACGCCCAGACCGGCACCGAGTCCGGCGAGCGCAAGGTGCGCGAGCGGCAGGTCGAGATTCAGCCGATCTCCGAGGTCGATGGCCAAGGCCAAGTCCTTCTCCCCGAGATTGCGAACATGCCGCAGTATCGAGAACCACGGGTCGTCCTCCGAGACCGGTGCGGTGGTGTCGCGGAGCATGATCGCGCCCGCGCCACCAGTGATCGCATCGGTGTGCCTGACGACCTTTCCGAGCGTGCGGAGATCGAGTCCTGCTGCTTCGGCGAGTCGCGCGGCCTCGGTCGTGGCGGTGAACGAGACGAAGTGAAGAAGGTTGCGTGCGAGCTTCATTCGCGTTCCCGCGCCGACGTCACCGGCGTGAACCACCAGCTCGGCCCAGGATCCGAAGGGCTCGCGGACGGCTTCGAACGCCTCGTCGGAGCCGCCGATCATCACTGCCAGCCTGCCCTGCGCTGCGCCGCCGGCACCGCCACTGATCGGCGCGTCGACCAGCAGAACACCACGCTGTTGACAGATGTCAGCGAGTTCCACCGCCGTGGTGTCCGAGATAGTGGAGTGAATCGCGACGACAGTGCCTGGCTGTGCGGTCGACAGGATCCCGTGCGGCCCGCACACAACCTCGCGTACCTGCGCGTCGTCGAGCACCGTGACGGAGATGATGCTCGCCTGCGCTGCAACGTCGGCGGGCGTCGATGCTGCGCTCGCGCCCGCAGTGGTGAACGGTTCGAGCGCTTCTGCGCGGGCATCACACACCATCAGTCCGCCCGGCCAGTCCAGGAGGCGCTGCGCCATCGGCGCGCCCATGTTGCCTAGGCCGATGTATCCCAGTCTGGTTTTCGAAGCGCTGGCTTTCGGCGCCGATTCCGTCATGACCGGTACACCTGGCCTCCGTCGACGTTGAAGATCTGCCCGGTCACCCAGCCTGCGTCGTCGGAGAGAAGGAACAGGCACATGCCGACGAGATCCTCCGGCGTTCCCATGCGCTGCAACGGGATTCGCTTCACCATGTCCTTGACGATGTTGCCGGGGGTGACGGTTCGAGTCGCCTCCGTGTCGATGGGACCGGGAGCGATGGCGTTGATCCGGATGTTCGACCAGCCGAGTTCGGTCGCGAGTTGTTGTGTCAGGCTGTTGACGCCGGCTTTCGCGAGTCCGTAGTAATTCGAGTACAGCCAGGCTGCTGTGGAGGACTGGTTGACGATCGAACCGCCCTTCGCGCGCATATGAGGTACCACCGCCCGGCACACGTGCAAGGCGCCGTCCATGTTGACGCTCATGAACTTTCGGTAGTAGTCCCAGTCCACCGTCAACAGGGAATCGATCTTCATTCCGCCGTAGATGGCAGCGTTGTTCACCAGATGCTCGATGCTGCCGAACTGCTCGATCGTGAAGTCGGCAAGTGCCGCAGTCGACTCCCCGTCGGCGACGTCGACGTCCTTGAACACGGCACTTCCACCGTCCGCCGTGATCTGCTTGGCGACAGCTTCACCGAGTTCGCGATTGAGGTCCGCCACGACCACGTTGGCCCCCTCCGCGGCCAGAGCGCGGGCATACGCCTCTCCGATACCCTGCGCTGCTCCGGTGACTATCGCGGTGCGACCGTCGAAACGTCCCATGTCGACCTACTTTCGTGGTGATGATTCTGTGGTGAGGGTGTGGGGTGAGGGTGTGGAATGTCAGGAAGGTGAAGCGACGAGCTTGGTTTCGAGGTATTCCTCGAAACCGGCGAGGCCCATTTCGCGGCCGATCCCGGATTGTTTGTAGCCGCCGAACGGTGCGTCGGCCGAATACCAGACGCCGCCGTTGACGCTCAGCGTTCCGGTTCTGACACCGGCAACGACGTGCGCGACGCGATCGGGATCGGCGCCCCACACCGACCCGGACAGGCCGTAGGGGGAATCGTTGGCAATCCGGATAGCGTCGTCGTCGTTGTCGTACGGAATGATCACGAGAACGGGCCCGAAAATCTCCTCCTGCGCTACGCGAGACGAGTTGTCCAGCCCGGCAATGAGAGTGGGTTCGACGAAGAAGCCGCTCTGGTGATCGTCGGGTCGGCCTCCACCCGTCACGATCGTGCCGCCCTCTTCGACCGCGAGGGCGAGGTAGCTCTCCACCCTGGCGCGCTGGCGCGCGGAGATGACCGGACCACACACCGTTCCGCGCGCGCTGGGGTCACCGGCTCGGATACCCGCCATCGCGGCGGAGGCCGCTGCCAGAGCATCTTCGTACCGAGCGCGCGGCACGAGAAGTCTGGTACTGAGTGCGCATCCCTGACCGGCATGAACGCACACGGAGAACGCGGCAACCGAGCATGCACCCTTGATGTCCGCGTCGTCGAGGACGATGAATGCGGACTTGCCCCCGAGTTCGAGGAAGACCTTCTTGAGGGTTTGCGCGGCCGTGGCCATCACCGTGCGTCCGGTGGCGGTGGAACCGGTGAAAGACACGAGATCGACGCGCGGATCGCTGCACAGCTGCGCGCCGAGAGAGTGATCTGTCGACGTCACCACGTTGACGACGCCCGCCGGGATCTCGGTTTCTTCTGCAATCACCTTGGCGACCAGCGCGGCGCACCAGGGCGTGTCCGGCGCGGGTTTGAGAACGATGGTGTTGCCGGCCGCGAGGGCGGGGCCGAGTTTGGCGAAATTGATCTGGTGCGGGAAGTTCCACGGTGTGATTGCGCCGACGACGCCGACCGCTTCCTTGAGCAGTCGGCGATGGGTCGGAATCCCCATGGGTGACGCGTGCCCGAGATCTTGTTCCCACGAATAGGTTTCGATCAGGTCAGCCCAGTAGCGAAGATCTTCGATCGGGCCTTCGAGTTGCGGACCGTTCGTCAGCATGACGGGTGCGCCGACCTCGGCGACGGTGATCTCACGCAACTCCTCGATGTGGGACTGGAGTGCGTCGCACAGTTGGCGCAGGCAGCGAGCGCGAAACCCGTGATCGCGTGCCCATTCGGTCTCGTCGAACGCACGGCGCGCCGCGGCAATGGCCGCGTCCATGTCCGCGGTGGTGCCTTCGGCCGCACGGCCGATCAGTTCCTCGGTGGCCGGGTTGAAAACTTCGAAGGTTCCACCGGATCCGGGAACCAGCTTTCCGTCGACGAGAAGTGCAGAACTGTCTGCGGGTCGAAGCGTCATAACGCGAACCCTCTCTTTCTGGACATGTGTCTGGACTCTAGTTCACACTCGTGGTTGAGGCAATGGTTTCTGGGGCATAAGAGATTTCGAGAGCGTCTCGGGATCTGGTTCGGTGAAAAGCGCCTCGTGTCCGGGGCGGCGCGGCTACGGTTCACCGCACATTCACAACCACGCCTTCACATCCACGCTTTCACATGCACGCCTTCACATACACGCCTTCACATTCACGGGAGAGAGGTCGAAATGAACAGAGTTGACGGAAAAGTGGTGCTGGTGACCGGTGCTGCTCGAGGTCAGGGGCGCAGTCATGCCGTTCATCTCGCACGGGAGGGCGCGCACATCATCGCCTTCGATCTGTGCGCAGACATCGCCAGCAACGAATACCCGCTCGCCAGTCCTGCCGATCTCGAGGAAACGGCTCGACTGGTGAAAGAGACCGGACAGCAGGTGGTGACGGCCCGTGTCGACGTCCGCGATCGCGCCGGACTCGAAACGGCACTTGCCGAGGCGGTAGGTCAGTTGGGCGGATTGCATGTCGTCGTGGCGAACGCCGGTATCTGTCCGCTCGGCAAGCACGTGTCGACTGCCGGTTTCGTCGACGCGTTCGATGTGAACTTTCTCGGTGTCGTCAATACAGTGCACGCGTCGATGGAATACCTCGGCGAAGGGGGTTCGATCATCGCGATCGGCTCTGTTGCCGGTCTGGTGCCACAGACCGGATTCAACGGGCAGCAGGCGCTCCAGGGTCCGGGTGGCGACGGATACGGACTGGCCAAGAAGCTGATTCAGGCATATACCAGTTCGTTGGCACTGACTCTCGGGCCGAGTTCCATTCGCGTCAACGCGATTCATCCGACCAACGTGAACACCGACATGTTGCAGAGCATGCCGATGTACCGGACGTTCCGTCCCGACCTCGAGAATCCGACCGCCGAGGATGCGGCAGTGACGTTCCCGTTCATGCAGGCGATGCCGACCCCGTGGGTCGAGCCCGCGGACATCTCGCATGCGGTCGTGTACCTGTCCTCGGACGAGTCGCGATTCGTCACCGGCCAGCAACTGCGCGTGGACGCTGGTGCCGGGATGAAGATCGGTCTGTAGTAGAACTTTTCGCTTCGTGGCTGCCTGTGAGTGGTGAATTTTCGAAGTTTCCCCATTTCGTTGCCCTGGACAGGGTGCTGTAGTAACGTCCAGACACGTGTCCAGCAAACGGGGCGATTCAAGTGGCGGGGGATCGATTGTCTATGAATCCACTCGCAGGCGCCTCACGGGCAAACAGGCGGAAACTGTGGCCAGGCTTGCCGAAGCAACAGTGAAAGTTCTACGCAAACAAGAGTTTTCCGGACTGACTGTCCGTTCGGTTGCGGCCGAAGCGGGTGTAGGAACTGCGACCGCCTACACGTATTTCGCGTCCAAGGAGCATCTGGTCGCAGAGGTTTTCTGGCGAAGACTTCAGAACTCGTCGGCGCCTGATGGCTCAGGGTTGGATCGCACCGCGCACGTGCTGTCTGTACTTCGAAACATCGCGCTGCTTCTCGCGGACGAACCGGAGGTATCGGCCGCCGTGACCAATGCACTGCTCGGATCCGATCCTGAAGTGGAACATCTTCGCGGGCGGATCGGACTCGAGATCCATCAACGACTCGCTTCGGCGCTGGATCCGAATGGCGAACCCGAAGTGTTGGAAGCGCTCGAAATGCTTTATGCCGGGGCGCTTCTGCGAGCAGGGATCGGCTACGGAACCTACGCGCAAATCGCTGGACGCCTCGAGGCCTCAGCTCTACTGATCCTGGAGAAATCATGACAGAAGCTTTGATCGATCCGGTGGTCTTCAATCCGTACGACTACCACTTTCACGACGATCCGTATCCGACGTACAAGCGTCTGCGCGAAGAATCACCGTTGTATCACAATCCGGACGTTGGCTTTTGGGCGTTGTCGCGATATGCGGACGTGGTCGACGGATTCAAGGACAACAAGCGTCTCTCGAGCGCCAACGGGGTATCGCTCGACCCCGCAGCCTACGGTCCACACGCGCATTATGTGATGTCGTTTCTCGCGATGGACGATCCCCGCCATATGCGGTTGCGCCAGTTGGTTTCTCGCGGATTCACACCGCGACGGGTTGCGGAGCTCGACGGCCGGATACTCGAACTCACGAAGCAACATCTGGTACCTGCGTTGGGCGCGGGGGAGTTCGACTGGATTACGGAGGTGGCGGGAAAGCTGCCGATGGACGTCATCTCCGAACTCATGGGGGTTCCCGAACCCGACAGGGCCGAACTGCGGCGCAAGGCGGATCTGGTGGTGCACCGAGAGGCGGGTGTTCTCGACGTGCCGCAACCTGCGGTGGAGGCTTCGATCAGTTTGATGGGCTACTACAAGGAGATGATCGCGCAGCGTCGCCGATCGCGGACGGACGATCTGACCTCGGCCTTGCTCGATGCCGAGATCGACGGAGACAAACTCTCGGACCAGGAGATCCTCGGATTCATGTTTCTGATGGTCGTGGCCGGAAACGAGACCACGACCAAGCTTCTCGGGAACGCTCTGTACTGGGGTTCGCACCACCGGGAGCAGATCACACCGGTTCTCGACGATCCCGAACGAGCCTCGGAATGGGTGGAAGAGACTCTTCGCTACGACACGTCGAGCCAGATCGTGGCTCGGACTTCGGTTGTCGACCTCGAATATCACGGACGCACCATTCCGGCGGGGGAGAAGGTCCTGCTCCTGATCGGATCGGCCAACCGAGACGCCGACGTCTTCGAGGATGCCGACAGCTTCCAGATCGGCCGGAGTTCGTCGGGAAAACTCGCGAGTTTCGGTGGTGGCGTGCACTTCTGTCTCGGTGCCCACCTTGCCAAGCTCGAAGCCAAGATCGCCCTCGCAGAGTTCGGGCGTCGGGTCAGCGACTACGAAGTCGACGAGTCCGGAATCGAGCGTGTTCATTCGACAAACGTCCGGGGCTTTGCGGCCCTGCCGGTGAAAGTGCAGGTGCGCTGATGCCTCGTTTCGAACCCAATCCAGTTCGCCGGCCGGCATTGATCAGTGGTGCATCGTCGGGAATCGGCACCGCTACTGCGTATGCCCTGGCCGAACTCGGCCATCCGGTTGCGCTCGGTGCGCGTCGAGTCACCGAATGCGAAGCCATCGCCGAGAAGATCCGCAGCAATGGTGGTGAAGCGTTTGCCCACTTCCTCGACGTCACGGACGGTGATTCGGTCGACGGATTCGTCTCGGCCGCAGAGGCAGTCCACGGTCCCACCGAAATGGTCGTCTCCGGTGCCGGTGACCTCGAATTCGGGGCTGCGGACGAGATGGATCCAGAGGCGTTTTCACGGCAGATCCAAGTCCACCTCGTTGGTGCGCAGCGATTGGCGCATCGCGTACTCCCCGGCATGAGGCAACGACAGCGCGGTGACTTCGTACTGATCGGCTCGGATTGTGCCGAGCGCCAGCGTCCACTCATGGGTGCTTACGACGCGGCCAAGGCCGGGCTCGAAGCAATGGGGCGCCAGATGCGAATGGAGCTCGAAGGAACAGGCATTCGCGCGTCGATCGTGCGACCCGGGCCGACACTGACCGGCATGGGGATGGACACGACGCCGGAGATCATCGGACCGGTTGGGGAATCGTGGAGTAAGTGGGGGTTCGCCCGCCATGGTTACTTTCTGCGCGCCTCGGACATCGCCAATGCCATCGTCGCCGTTGTGTCGGCGCCGCGAGGAGCACACATCGTGCTCGTCGAAGTTCAGCCCGAGGCACCACTGGACAAACTTCCCACTGCGAACTCACAGGAGACGACATGACGCACGGAGTGCAGGAGACGTCGCGAACACTGCCCGAGCCGCCGCGGGTGTCCGGCGGGGATCTCCCGCACGGGCATCTCGAGGAACTGCGAACCGACCCGATAGCGCTCATGCGCCGGGTGCGTGAGGAATGTGGTGACGTCGGCGCCTTTCAACTTGCCGACCGCACAGTGATCTTGCTGTCCGGAGCCGAGGCAAACGAGTTCTTCTTCCGCTCCACCGACGAGGATCTCGACCAACAAGCTGCGTACCCCTTCATGAAGCCGATATTCGGTGAAGGCGTCGTCTTCGATGCCAGCCCGGAGCGGCGTAAGGAGATGCTCCACAACTCGGCTCTGCGCGGCGAACAGATGCGCGGGCACGCCGCCACGATCGGCCGCGAGGTCGAGGCGATGGTCGCGCAGTGGGGAGACGAAGGTGAGATCGATCTGCTCGACTTCTTCGCCGAGCTGACCATCTACACCTCGTCGGCGTGCCTGATCGGCAAGAAGTTCCGCGACGAACTGGACGATAGCTTCGCCAAGCTGTATCACGAACTCGAACAGGGAACGGATGCATTGGCTTTCGTGGATCCGTACGCGCCGATCGAGAGTTTCCGCCGCCGCGACGAGGCCAGGTTGGCGTTGGTCGCTCTGGTACAGGACATCATGAACGGGCGCATCGCGAATCCTCCGCAGGGCAAGGAGGACCGCGACATGTTGGACGTGTTGGTCTCGGTCAAGGACGAGAACGGCGACCTCCGGTTCAGTGCCGACGAGATCACCGGCATCTTCATCTCGATGATGTTCGCCGGCCACCACACGACTTCCGGCACGGCAGCGTGGTCGCTGATCGAGATGTTGCGGCATCCCGACACCATGACGGACGTCGTCGACGAACTCGACAATCTGTACTCCGACGGCGCCGACATCAGTTTTCATGCCCTGCGCCAGATTCCGGTTCTCGAGGCTGTGGTCAAGGAAACCCTTCGACTGCATCCGCCGTTGATCATCCTGTTGCGGGTGGCACGTGGAGATTTCGAAGTGGGCGGCTTCGAGATCCGAGAGGGCCATCTTGTCGCTGCGACGCCCGCGATCTCCAATCGAATCGCCGAGGACTTCCCCCGACCGGACACCTTCGATCCCGGGAGGTACATCGACCCGAATCAAGAGGACATCGTCAACCGCTGGACGTGGATTCCGTTCGGAGCCGGCCGGCATCGCTGCGTCGGCGCTGCATTCGCCCAGATGCAGCTCAAAGCGATCTTCTCGATCCTGCTGCGGGACTTCGAGTTCGAGATGGCGCAGCCGTCGGAGTCTTACCGAAACGACCACAGCAAGATGGTCGTCCAGTTGCAGCAGCCGTGCGCGGTGAGGTACCGGCGCAGAACACGTCCCGGGCGTGAGGGGTGATCATGCACGTCGAAGTAGACCTCGACCTGTGCCAAGGCCATGCGGCGTGTGAGCTCGAGGCACCGGAGATCTTTGTCGTCCCGAAGCGGGGGAAGGTCAGTCTTCTGGACTCGGACCCGCCCGAGTCTCTCCGCGGTGAAGCTGAGATGGCGGTCAGGTACTGCCCGACCGGCGCCCTGAGAATTGTCGACTGATTACAGCGGATTGTCGATTGATTGCAGCGAATTCAAGTACTCGAGGGAGGAAGTTCAGATGACCGGTTTCGACCGCGCAGAGCTCGACGAGATGGTCCAACGCTGGATCGAGGCGAACAAGAAGGCCGAAGCCGCCGGTGATTGGAAACCGTTGGCGGACATGTACACCGAGGACGCCACGTACGGGTGGAACTACGGTCCCAAGCAGGATTTCATGGCGGTGGGGCGCGAGGAGATTCGCGAAGTCGCACTCGGCCTCGAGATGAAGGGCCTCGAAGGCTGGGAGTACCCGTATCAAGACTTTGTGATCGACGAACGTAGCGGAAACGTGATCGGCTTGTGGAAGCAGATTTCCGATGCCAAGCGTGAGGACGGGAGCAACTACTCCGTCTACGGTATCGGCGGTAGTTGGTTCCGCTACGGCGGGGACTTCCAATGGTCCTGGCAGCGTGACTTCTTCGACTTCGGGAACGTGTCGGCACTGTTCATGGAGATGATCGGCAACAACGCTCTCTCGAAGGGGATGCAGGGCCGGATCCAGCGATCGATCTCAGGCGACCCGCTACCGGGCTGGTATCCGGTGGGCACCGCGCCGGTCCCGCTGTGGTGAGTCCGATGACGGTGCGCGATTCCTTCGAGACACTCTCGCAGCGCGACCTTGCCGTGTTGGTACCCGAGTTGCTCCTGTGCGGGCAGCTGATCGATCGCTCGGGCATGGCGCATCTGATCGTCGAATTCGGACGCGAGGGTATGGCGCAGGTGGCCGTCGAGGAGTGGGAATCGGCCAGCCCCTGGTACACCCGCCGCATGCAGAAGGCTCTCGGATACGAGGGCGACGACGTCGTGACGATCTTCAAAGGGTTACAACTCGACATCGGCGCTCCGCCACAGTTCATGGACTTTCGATACCGGGTCGACGATCCGCTGCACGGTGAATTCTGGCTCGATCATTGCGGAGCACTCATGGACGTCGAGCCGTTGGGCGATGAGTTCGTGACCTCGATGTGTCACGACATCGAGGATCCGACTTTCGATGCGACGGCCATCGCGACCAACCCGCACGCCCAGATCCGTCCGATTCACCGACCACCGCGCAGGCCTGCGGACCGACATCCGCACTGTGCCTGGACCGTTTCCATCGACCCATCGCACACGCCTCCCGTGATGACCGCGCACACCGAGCAGATCGGACGCACCGCCGCGGTGACGGTCGAGCTGAGCCCGATCGATCACGGTGGGGACGGTAGGGCGGACTACTCGGGTCCGTTGTTGTCCGACCTGAGATTTTCCGACTTCTCGCGATCGGCCTTGGTTCGTATCGCAGAGGAGATCTGCGTGCAGCATCATCTGTTGGCCTTGGGCTTTCTGGCAGCGGTTCGCCGCCGTGCCGACGAAGACAAGGCGCGCGAGATCACGCGAAAGCAATTGACCGGAATCGCGGGAGTTGCGGCACAGCGTATTCGAGATGCGCTCGGGCTTCCTTCGACTCTGGAATCGTTGGCATTGGTCCTGTCCGTGCATCCCTTGCTGAATCCGAAGCAGTATGTGGAGAGCGAGATCCGACCGGACGGCGGTGCTCTGGAGCTGTGGATCTCGCGAGACGCTCTTGTCGACCGCGACGGCGGTTGGCCGACCTTGCTCGGCAGCGAGCACCTCGATCCCCTCCAGGCTTTGGTCCGCGGCGTGAATCCGCACTTCACCGTGAGAGTGGTGGCCGAAGATGCCGCGGGGCTCCTTCTGGCCGTCGACATCACCGAAGCTCCCGCTCCGGAATGCGTCGAAGTCGCCATTACGAAGGTCAGTACCGGCGCGGCATTCGTATTCGAAGATCGCGGAATCCCTTTGCCTCTCTTCGTCGTCTGACCGGCCGAACCCGAAGGACTCAACCTATGGCGTACACGTTTGCAGACCTGTTCGAGCATTCCGTCGATGCGATGCCCGATCGCCTCGCGCTGATCGTTTCCGGCGAGGAGGTGACATACCGTGAGCTCGACGAGCGGGCCAACCGATTGGCGCATTACTTCCAGTCCGTCGGGTTGGGTGTCGGTTCGCACATCGGTATTCAACTGCACAACTCGATCGAGGCGATGGTTGCTGTCCTCGCGGCCTTCAAGATCCGCGGCGTTCCCATCACGGTGAACTACCGCTACACGAGCGACGAATTGGTTTATCTGTACGAGAATGCGGATCTCACGGCGTTGGTTTTCCATCGTGGTTTCGCTGAGCGGGTCGCCGAGGCGTTGGTGTCCACGCCGCGGGTCAAGTACGTGATGGAGGTGCCGGACGAACTCGCTCTCGGGAACGAACCGTCGATTCCGGGGGCAGTGGCGTACGAGGATGCGCTCGGCAACCAATCCCCGCTGCGCGTAGGTGAACATGCTTTTCCCGAGCGTTCCGGCGACGACGTCTACGTTCTCTACACCGGCGGAACAACCGGACGACCGAAAGGCGTCGTCTGGCGGCAGGAAGACATCTGGCGCGTGTTGGCCGGCGGTTACGACTTCTATTCGGGTGAGCCGATCGCCGACGAGTACCAGCAGTCGCGCGGTGGCGCCGCGGTAGCCGAACCGATGCGGTGGTGCATGCTTCCACCGCTGATTCACACCTCGGCACTGATGCCGACGTTCAACGCTCTGTTCTCCGGAAACACCGTCATCTTCGAACCGAAGTTCGATGCGGCACAGGTCTGGAAAGTCGTCGCCGAGTATCGGCCCCAGGTCATGGTCATCACCGGCGACGCCATGGGCCGTCCACTGGTCGAAGCCCATCACGAATTGCAACCGGATGCGTCGAGCCTGGCCGTGCTCGCCTCCGGCGCTGCGCTCTTCTCCGGATCGGTCAAAGACGCGTTCTTCGACGTCTTTCCGAATCTGATGATCTCCGATTCGGTTGGATCGTCCGAAACAGGCTTCGGCGGAATCGGATTCGCAACCAAAGGGCTCGAGCAGCGTGGCGGACCCAAAGTGGGCGCCAACAGATTCACGGTCGTCGTCGACGACGACAACCGTGTGTTGGAGCCGGGTTCGGGGGCCGAAGGATGGTTGGCGAAACTCGGCAACGTCCCACTGGGCTACTACAACGATCCGGTGAAGTCGGCCGAGATATTCCGAGAGGTGAACGGCGCGCGGGCAGTGGTGACCGGAGACCGAGCGCGGATCGAGGACGACGGCTCGGTCACTCTCCTCGGCCGGGGAAACATGGTGGTCAACACCGGCGGTGAGAAAGTCTTCGTGGAAGAGGTCGAAGCAGTGGTGAAGGCCCATCCCGACATCTACGACGCAACAGTGATCGGCATTGCCGACGAGCGGTGGGGCAATCGGGTGGCGGCGGTGCTCCGCGTCCGCGATGGTGTGGAACCGGATTTCGATTCCATCGAAAAACACACCCGCACTCAGCTTGCCGGCTACAAGATTCCGCGTTCCTTCTGGATCGCCGACGAGGTCGTTCGAGCGCCGAGCGGCAAGCCGGACTACCGCTGGGCCAAGGAGTTCTCACAGAACAGCGACCCGGTCCACCGGATCGACTAGCGCTCACACGCAACACCCGGCACCCGGCACCCATCCGTAAAGGAGCATCTGCAATGCCTGAGATCGACCTTCCCGACGGGTTCGACGTGACCGACCCGCATCTGTACGGCGAGCGCGTCCCGCTTGCCGAGTTCGCCGAACTACGACGATGCGCTCCGGTCTGGTGGAACGCCCAGGAACCGGGTACCGGCGGATTTCACGACGGTGGTTGTTGGGTTGTCTCCCGCCACGCAGACGTCCGCGACGTCTCGTTGCGCAGCGAGGAGTTCTCGAGCAACGTCAACGGCTGCATTCCGCGGCATGAAGACAACATCTCGGCGGAGGAGTTGGAGGCGACAAAACACGTCCTCATCAACAAGGACGCCCCTGAGCACACACAGCTGCGCAAGTTGGTGGCGCGCTTGTTCACTCCGCGGTCGGTGGAAGCGATGCGGGCCGGGCTGGAAGCGCGGGCAGAAGACATAGCGTCGGCTGCCGTGGCGGAAGGTAGCGGTGATTTTGTCAGCCAGGTCGCCAGCGAGTTACCGATGCAGGCGATCTCGGATCTGATCGGTGTACCGCAGGACGGGCGCCGTCAGCTGTACGAATGGTCGAATCAGATGACGGGATACGACGACGAGTCGCTCGCCGGCGAGTCGCGGATGGCGTCGGCGCAGATCCTGGGCTACGCCTATCAACTGGCCGAGGCGAGACGGGAGGAACCGCTCGACGACATCATCTCGCGCTTGGTGCATGCCGACATCGACGGACAGAAACTCACCCCGGAACAGTTCGGTTTCTTCGTCATCATGTTGGCTGTCGCGGGCAACGAAACGACGCGAAACGCAACGACACTCGGCATGATGGCATTTCTCGAGCATCCGGATCAGTGGGAGCTGTACAAGCGTGAGCGTCCGCGCACCGCCGCGGACGAGATCATCCGCTGGGCTTCGCCACTGACGTCGATGCAACGAACAGCAGTGGTGGACACACAGATTGCCGGCACTGCGATTGCGAAGGGGCAGCGTGTCGTACTGCTCTACGGCTCGGCGAACTTCGACGAAACCGTCTTCGAGAACCCCGACGTCTTCGACATCACCCGAGACCCGAACCCGCACCTCGCCTTCGGAGGAACCGGACCGCACTACTGCGTCGGCGCCAACCTGGCCAGAATGGAGGTCGATCTGATCTTCGGCAAGATCGCCGATCACATGCCCGACATCAGCAAGCTCGGCGATCCGAGCAGGCTCTCGTCTGGTTGGCTCAACGGGATCAAGGAATTCAAGGTCGACTACGGCAACTCCACGTCATGTCCTTCGGGGCATTGACGTGTACAGCGGAAGAGTTGCACTTGCGGGCCCGATGCGCGAACTCGGCCAGTTCTACCGGATGGGCGCCGATGTCGCAGTGGGCTTGTTCCGCACCCGCTTTCAGGTGCAGGAGTTTCTCGAGCAGAGTTGGATGATCGCCCGGGTGTCGATCGTGCCGACAGTGTTGGTAGCCGTGCCGTTCACGGTCCTGGTGAGTTTCACCCTCAACATCCTTCTCCGCGAAATCGGTGCCGCCGACCTCAGCGGCGCCGGGGCCGCGCTCGGTGCCGTGACTCAGGTCGGTCCGGTGGTGACGGTGCTGATCGTGGCAGGTGCGGGCGCGACAGCCATCGCCGCCGATCTGGGATCGAGAACGATTCGTGAAGAGATCGACGCCATGGAGGTGCTCGGGATCGATCCGATCAATCGGTTGGTGATTCCGCGTGTGGTCGCGTCGACCGTGGTGGCTTTGCTGCTCAACGGACTCGTCTGCGTCATCGGCATCGCCGGCGGTTACGCCTTCTCGGTGTTTCTCCAGGGCGTGAACCCTGGCGCCTTCGTCGAGGGAATCACGTTGCTGACCGGCCTGCCCGAGGTGGCGTTGTCGATGGTCAAAGCTGCACTGTTCGGGATGCTGGCGGGATTGGTGGCCTGCTATCGCGGACTGTCGGTACGGGGTGGGCCGAAAGGCGTGGGGGAGGCCGTCAACGAAACGGTGGTGTACGCATTCATGGCGTTGTTCGTCGTCAACACCATCGTCACCGCGGTCGGCATCCGATTGACGGCGGGGTGATCGAGGTGACGCTGTCGGATTCGCTGGCACAAATCGGCAAGTTCGGACGCACGCGGGCGCGGGTGGCTCGAACGTCACGCTCGATCGACGACGTCGGGCGACAAGCTGTCTTCTTCGCGCGCGCCATCGCTCACATCCCGTGGGCAATTCGCAAACACCCGAAAGAAGTGTTGAGGCTGGTAGCCGAGATCAGCATGGGCACCGGAGCTTTGGCAGTGATCGGCGGCACGGTTGCGGTCGTAGGATTTCTGACTCTAGCCTCGGGCGGCACCATTGCGATCCAAGGTTTCAGCTCGCTGGGAAATATCGGAGTCGAAGCGCTCACCGGATTCTTCTCCGCCTTCATCAACGTTCGTATCGCTGCGCCGGTCATCGCGGGAATCGGCCTGTCGGCCACGATCGGAGCAGGTTCGACCGCGCAGATCGGTGCCATGCGCATCAGTGAGGAAATCGACGCCCTCGAATCGATGGCGATCAGTTCGGTCCCGTACGTCGTCAGCACCCGCGTCACCGCAGGGATGATCGCGATCTTGCCGCTGTACTCACTGGCGCTCGTAGGATCATTTCTGGCCGGACGATTCACCACGGTCGTGCTGTTCGGTCAATCCTCCGGTCTTTACGACCACTACTTCACGACGTTCCTCGATCCGGTCGACGTCGCATGGTCCTTCGTTCAAGTGCTCGTGATGGCACTACTTGTGATGCTGATCCACACGTACTACGGATACAACGCGTCCGGGGGACCGTCGGGCGTGGGAACTGCAGTGGGCCGCGGGGTTCGGCTCTCGCTGATCTGCGTCGTGGCGGTGACCCTGCTCGTCTCACTCGCGCTCTACGGCGGTTCCGGCAACTTCAATCTGTCCGGTTAGGGGTACTGCGTGCACAGATACGGCTACAAGTTGGCTGCTCTGGGCTTGGCTGCGGCGATCGTCGGGGTCATCGCTTTGTCGGTCGCGTCTTTCAACCAGGTGTTTGTCGCTCGCGTCCCGATCACGGTGATCGCGGAGCGCGCGGGGCTCGTGATGGATCCGGGCGCGCGGGTGAAGATGGCCGGGGTGACCGTGGGCTCGGTGGAGTCCATCACGCCGACTGACGACGCTACCGCACAACTGTCGTTGTCGATCGATCCCGAAGCGCTCGAATCTATTCCGTCAAACGTGGATGTGGCGATCACGTCGAACACGGCCTTCGGCGCGAAGTTCGTCAGCCTGTCCTCGCCGGAGCAGCCGAGCAGCGCGCGACTTGCCGCCGGGGCGACGATCGACGCATCCCGGGTGACTGTCGAGCTGAACACGGTGTTCGAGAAACTCACCACCGTGCTCCGGACGGTGGACCCGGGCAAGCTCGATTCGACATTGGGTGCCCTCTCGACTGCTCTGCAAGGACGCGGCGAACGGCTCGGGGTCGCACTCGAACAAGCAGATTCCTCGTTGCTCGAATTCAACACTGCACGTGAGGCTCTCGATCATGTGTTGACGGATTTACCAGCCGTCACACAGACCTACCGCGACGCTGTTCTCGACTTGATGGACACCCTCGACTCGCTCACGACGACGGGAACCACTGTTCTCGACGAGCAGCAGAATCTCGATCTCCTCTTGCTCAACGTGATCGGGGTCGCCCGCACCGGAGAAGATGTACTGGGAGCCAACGCCGACGGTATCGACACCGTTCTGTCGTTACTGCGGCCGACCACCGCACTGCTCGAGGAATACTCCCCGGTGATTCCCTGCATGTTCCACGGACTGCAGGAGAGCAAGAAGATCGGCGACGGCGCCTACAACGGACAACCAGGAATCAAGATGTCGATCGGTCTGATCGCCGGAACCGAACCGTACCGATATCCCGACGACCTTCCGAAGGTCGCGGCAACAGGTGGCCCGCAGTGTATGGGTCTTCCACTGCGCGACCCGAACGTCAATGCTCCGTACCTGGTGACCGATACCGGGGTGAATCCGTTTGCGCCCGAGCGTCAGCCGAATGGTGGGCAACCGATGAACACGGTCCCGGATCTGATGAGCTACCTGTTCGGGACGGAGATCCGATGAAAGTTCGTGGGTACACCGTCAAGTTCGGAATTTTTGTTCTGGTGATGATCCTCGTCAACGCCGGGCTGATCCTCGTGTTCGGCCAGATGCGAGGTGGCGACGCGAGGTCGTACTCGGCGGAGTTCGTCAACGCCTCCGGGCTCAGAGCCGGCGACAAGGTGCGCATCGCGGGTGTGCCGGTCGGTTCTGTCGGCTCCGTCGAATTCGGTGGGAATCACCGTGCCCACGTGAGTTTCAGTGTGGATACGGGTGACACCGTGACTGTATCGACCAGAGCCGCTGTTCGATATCAGGATCTGGTGGGTAATCGATACCTCGAACTGCTCGACGATCCGGGGATCGCGGAACCGCAGCCACAGGGCGAGAGCATTCCCGTCGATCGCACCGCGCCGGCACTCGACCTCGATGCGCTACTCGGTGGTTTCAAGCCGCTGTTTCAAGCCCTGGACCCAGAGCAGGTCAACGCGTTGTCGATGTCCTTGCTCGAGGTGTTTCAAGGCCAGTCCGGAACTGTGGCATCGGTGCTGGCGCACACCGGATCGATCACGAACACTCTCGCAGACCGCGACCAACTGATCGGTCGAGTGATCGGCAACCTCGACGGTGTGCTCAGTGAATTGCGCAGCCGCGGTGGTCAGTTCAGTGACACTCTCGATCACCTACAACAGCTGGTCAGCGGGCTCGCGGCGGACAGGGAGATGATCGGGACTGCCGTCGAGAGCGTGAACACCGCATCAGGCACCTTCGCCGATCTCCTCGCCGGAGTTCGCCCGGACATCGCGGGAAACCTGTCGAAGCTGGACGCAAGCCTGAATCCGCTGATCGAGCAACAAAGTGAGCTCGATCGGATTCTCGCGTCCATGCCCTCGAACTACAAGCAGCTGATCCGAGTCGGCTCGTACGGGTCGTTCTTCAACTTCTATCTGTGCGGAATCGCACTGAAGGTCGACGGTGCCGACGGTACGCCGCTCACTGTCGACCTGGTGGATCAGACGACCGGAAGGTGCGCACCACGATGAGAGAGATGGCACAGAGCCAGGCCGTACGCGTGGGGGTCGTGGGATTGGTCGTCACGGCCGCCGTCGTATTGGCATCGCTCCAGTATCAGAATCTGCAGTTCCTGAAATCGGGTGTCGGGTACAGCGCGGTGTTCGCCGACGCCAGCGGTCTCGCGCCGGGAGACGAAGTCAACGCCGCCGGAGTGAAGATCGGAACGGTGGACCGGATCGAGGTCGAGCACGGACTCGCGCGCGTGGACTTCACACTGGAAGGCTCGATCGGTTTGGGAGAAAGCACGTCGGCAGCCGTCACCACGATGTCGTTGCTCGGCAAGCGAGCGGTATCGCTCGATCTGGACGGTCCGGGAAGGATCGCGGTCGGCGGCGAGATCCCGGTCGAGCGAACAAGATCGGCGTACTCGCTGCCCGACGTGCTCGGTGACCTCACCACGACGGTCGAGGACATCGATCTCGACCAACTCTCCGAATCACTCGACGCAGTGGGGCAGGTGATGTCCGACAGTGCGCCGAACCTGAGGCCGGCACTGGACGGTGTCGCACGGATCTCCGACAGCGTCAATAGACGCGACGACATGTTGCGCACCTTGCTGTCCGATGCAAACGACGTCGCCGGGACGCTGGCCGAGCGTGGACCACAGGTCAACGCGCTACTCGTCGACGGCAACGCCTTGTTGGGAGAACTGGATCGGCGACAGGCGGCGCTGGGGGAAGTGATCACGAACATCTCGGCGTTGTCGACCCAGCTGAGCGGACTCGTCCACGACAACGAGGCGCAATTGCAACCGGTCCTCGGCAAACTCGACACGGTTGTCGGCATTCTGCAGAACAACAAGGACAACCTTTCTCAGGGAATCGACGGTCTCGGTACGTACGTGGGCACGCTCGGCGACACCGTGGCCAGCGGTCCCTTCTATTACGCCTACGTCCAGAACCTGGTACCGGCGCAATACACCCAACCGTTGATCAACGCGATGTTCGGGCTACCATCTGCGCCGCTACCGATTCCGGAGGTTCGATGATGGGTGCCTTACGAGTTCGCAAACCGGTGAACTGGCGTCGAATCGGCGTAGTCGGTGGAAGCGTCGTCGGCGCGGCGATCGTCGTCGTGTCGGGATACCTTGCGGTGCAACATCTGCGCTACTACAACGTGACGGCCTACTTCACCTCGACGACCGGCCTGTATGTCGGTGACGACGTTCGTGTCGTGGGGGTCGACGTCGGCCGCGTCACCGAGATCGCCCCACAGGGAGATCGAATGCGCGTCGAACTGAAATTGGCGCGCGAGGTTCCCGTCGCCGAGGACGCGAAAGCGGTGATCGTTGCCCAGTCGCTGGTCTCGGCCCGCTTCGTGCAGTTGACGCCGGCGGTGACGGACGGCGCCGACGCACTGAATGACGGTGCGGAGATCGGGCTCGACCGAACAGCCGTCCCGGTCGAGTGGGACCAGATCAAGGAACAGCTGGGCCGGGCTGCCGATGCTTTGGGTCCCGACGGGGACGATCGCGGTCCCGCCGCCAACTTCCTCGACGGTGCCGGATCCGCACTGGCCGGCAACGGGGAAGCGCTGGGGCGCTCGGTGACCGAACTCTCGGAGGCTATGAGCACACTCGACGAAGGCGGAGCCGATCTGTTCGGCACCATCCGCGGCCTGCAGACCTTCACGACCGCACTCGCCGCAAGCGACGAACAGATCGTTCAGTTCCAAGGACGACTGGCAAATGTCTCGAGTGTGCTCGCCGAGAGCCGGACGCAATTGGCTCCGGCTCTCGCCGATCTGGACGCCGCCGTCATCGACGTACAGCGGTTTGTCGAACAGAACCGAACCGGCTTGACGGAGCAGATCGCGAAGTTGGCCGACGTGTCCCAGGTATTGGTCGACAAGCGCGCAGGTCTCGAGAAGGTACTGCATCTGGCTCCGACAGCGTTGTCGAACTACTACAACGTCTACCGGCCGGCCCAAGGAGCGATGGTGGGTGTGCCCGCATTCCAGAACGTCGGCAACCCGATCGACTTGATCTGCGGCGGAATCGCCGGCCTGGCCAACGACACCTCGAAGAAGGGCGCGGATTTGTGCATCGAATACCTCGGCCCGTTGCTCAACACGATCAAGGCGAACTACCCGGACCTGAGCATCAACCCGACCCGGGCGCTCGGGGCTCTTCCGGACCAACTGGTGTACAGCGAGCCTGATCTGGAACCGACTGGCGCCTTGAGTTTTCCGACGGTACCGGTGGCGTCTGATCTGACCGGCTTGCTCATGCCGTCGACAGGATCACGATGACTGGCCGCCGGTGGGGAACAGTGTGTGTGGCGGCGAGCGCCGTGCTCGTTCTGACGGGTTGTCAATGGAGCGGGCTGAATTCGGTGTCGCTGCCGGGCGCGGCCGGCCGCGGTGAGGGAAGTTTCTCGGTCGTGATCGAGATGCCGGACGTCACGTCGATCAGTCCCAACTCTCCGGTCATGGTCAACGACGTGACAGTCGGAAGTATCAGTGCGATCGAGACCGACAACTGGCACGCCCGGGTGACGGTTGCGCTCGACGGTTCGGTGTCGCTGCCCGCCAACGCGACTGCCAAGATCGGCCAAACCAGTCTGCTCGGATCCAAACACGTCGCGCTCGCGCCGCCCACCGAGGTGGCGCCGGAAGGGCGGTTGTCGGAGGGATCCGTGATTCCCCTTGCATCGGCCAGTGTCTATCCCACCACCGAGGAAGCGTTGACGGCACTGTCCTTGGTGCTCAACGGCGGTGGGCTGGCCCAGATTCACAGCATCACCACGGAACTGAACACCGCTCTCGGCGGGCGGACCGATGCGGCGCGCGACCTGCTGAGCCAGATGGACAGCGTGACCGAGACACTCGACCGTCAACGCGAGGCGATAGTCACGACCATGGAGAATCTCGACGTGTTCGCCGGTGAGATCACGGCTCAGCGAGACGTTCTCGGTGAGGCGTTGGAGACCCTTGATCCGGCCTTGGCGGAACTGAGCGCCCAACGCGTCGACCTGACCACCGCCCTCGATGCGGTCGGCAGGTTCGGGGACGTCGGGACCGATCTGGTCGACCGGACCCGCGACGATTTGAAAGCCAATTTGAGCGCCTTGGAATCGACGCTGCAGAAGGTGGTCGAAACAGGACCGGACCTGATCAACAATTTGGGCAATCTGAGTACCTTCCCCTTCCCTCAGACGACCATCGACGACGGAATGCGCGGTGATTACACCAATTTGTGGGCGCTGATCGACCTCACGAGTAATCGCCTTCAGTCAGGTCTGGGCTTCGGTACTCCGTTCGGGGCGCCGCAAACTCCGGTGGAGAACGGAGTACTGGTCGATCCTTTGACCGCGCCTCTGAGTACCGGGCGGGCCGACCCAAGTAGCACAGGGCGGACCGACCAGGACGGTGGACGATGATTCTCACGAAGTTGGTGCGAAGGCAATTGACGATCTTCGCGATCCTGGCGGTGATAGGCATGAGCGCAGCGGCTATCTCGTACCTGAGAGTTCCGACCATGCTCGGCATCGGGCGCTATTCGGTGACAGTCGAACTGCCCGACGCCGGCGGCCTGTATCGGAACGCGAACGTGACCTATCGCGGCGACACCATCGGTCAGGTCAGGTCGGTGCGTCTCACTCCGGGAGTGGTACGCGCCGAATTATCTTTGGAGAGTGCGGTTCCCGTTCCCTCCAGCGGACTCGCAGTAGCGGTGCGAAGCGTGTCGGCAATCGGTGAGCAATACGTCGACATGCAACCGAGCACCGCGGACGGACCCTTTCTGGCCGACGGAGACGTGATCGGCCCCGAAGCTGTCACGATCCCGACCGAGATCGGACCGGTCCTCGATCAGGCGCAGGCGATGCTCGCATCCGTACCGCAGGACAAGTTGCGATCGGTGATCGACGAGTCCGCGGCAGCTTTCGGAGGCAGGGGAGAGGATCTGGCTCGTCTGCTGGATTCGACCACTTCGTTCGTCGATCAGATGTCCGCTGCCACAACGCCGGCTACGACGCTCGTACAGCAGTTGGATCCGCTCCTGCAGACACAGGTGGTGACGGGCGATCAGATTCGCCAGTGGGCGTCCAGTGTCGCTCAGCTCAGTGGACAGTTGGAGGTCGCCGACGGGTCCGTGCGCAATATCCTCGAGACCGGACCGGGCTTCGCGACTGAAGCCGACCTGCTGTTTCAAGGCCTCAAACCCACTTTGCCTGTGCTGCTTGCCAATTTCACCAGCACCGCTCAGGTGGCTTTGACGTACAACGCCGGGTTGGAACAGGTGCTCGTCATCTTGCCGCCACTGGTCGCGGCACAGGAAACCGTCGTACAACGCGGGCAGGTGGACGGCGCCGCGAACGTCAACTTCCACCTCCAAGCGCAGGACCCTGCGGCGTGCTCGACCGGTTACCTTCCTGCCGATCAGCGACGGGACCCGACCCAGACGAGTGTGCCGGACACCCCGGCTGATCTGTACTGCAAAGTGCCACAGAACTCGGTCTTCGCCGTTCGTGGATCTCGGAACATTCCCTGCATGGCGGTACCGGGCAAACGAGCACCGAGCCCGGAGATCTGCCGGAGCCCCGAAGCGTACGTGCCGTCGGGGACCAATGCGCCCGGCGAGTTGTACACCGGGCCTGACGGAGTCGACTATCAACACACGGAGTTGGCTCCGGCTGACTCCGGTCCGGGGGAGGGTGAGCCGTGGCAACAGTTGCTGACGCCGACGAATCGCTGAGAGGTGAGGTGCTGGATCCGGTCCGAGGGAAGCGCGGTGTACTCACTGCCCTGGTCTGGATTGCACTCGCGGCTCTGAGCGTCGTTGTCGTCTTCGGTTGTCTGGCAGTTCGATCGGACCGCGTGCGAGAGTCCCAGCGTCAAGGGTTCGTCGACGGTGCTGTCGCAGGAACCCTTGCTCTGATCGACGTTCACTCTGCCACGCTCGACGAGGATCTCGCGGAGCTGAAGTCGCTGACTACGGGAACTTTTGCAGACGAACTGAAGTCCGGTGAATCTGCGTTCGTCGCATCGATCCGTGATTTCGCCGTCGATTCCGACGGTCATGTCGACACCGCAGCTCTGGCATCGGAATCCGGAACCTCGGGGGTGGTACTGATCGCGGCATCGGCTCAGGTCGGCAATTCGGCGGGAGAGTCTTCGGCGCGAACCTACCGTCTTCGCGTCGGTGTCGAAGAGGTCGACGGTCGGGTACTGATGTCGAGTGTGGAGTTCGTCCCGTGAAGCGCGTGGTCTTGGCGTTTGCAGCGCTGATCTTGGTGGGAGTCGGCGGGACTCTGCTCTGGAGTCACCACCGTTCGGCAGCCGCTGAAACCGCACGTGTAGAGGTGATCGGTGTGGCGCCGATGCTCGTCGAGAATCTCTTGACCTACAACAGCGACACGGTGGACGAGGATCTTGCACATGCTGCCGAGGGCGCAAGTGGAACATTTCAGGACGGCTTCGCCGAATTCGGATCGAAAACCGTTGCACCCCAGTCGAAGGAGCAAGGAATCAGCACGAAGGCGCGAGTAGTCGACGTCGGAGTGCTCTCCGCTGCTGCAGACCGAGCAGAATTGCTCCTGTTCGTCGATCAGATCACGACGAGTATCGCGCGGCCGGCACCAGCGTCGACGTCGAGCCGAGTCGAGGTGACACTCGATCGAGTCGACGGCACATGGCTGGTGAGTGCCATGACCCCCGTCTAGTGAAGGTTGTCGCGGCCCGCCATGATCAGCCTGGCAGTGACTTCGAGCCGGTCTGCGATCTGCGAATAGGACTCGTAACCCATGCCGGCTCGGACAAGCGCTCCGGACCAGGAGATTTCGAGTGCTTCGAGTACGTCGGGATCGTATGACGGCCCCAGTGCCTCGATGAGCCGCTCGCGGATGTTCTTGCCGATACGTCCCCGAAGGTGTTCGACGTCGGGATCGTTGCCCATCATCGCCGTGGTCACGGCCGCAGCCAGCTCCGGTTCGTCGGAAACGAGGAGTGCGACGCTTCGAAGGACCGAGCAGACCTGCGCTTCTCGTTCCGCCTCGGGGGAGGGCTCGTGAGGTACCGCGTCGAGTCGGCGCCAGAACAGTTCTGCCACAAGGTGACTCTTGGACGAAAAATAGGTGTACGCCGTGGCTGCGGCGACACCGGCTTCCGCTGCCACCATTCGCACAGTCAGATCGGCAAACCCTTTGTCGCGCAGGACCGTGATCGCTGCCGCGGTCAATCGATCGACGGTTTCGGCTTGCTGCTGTGTGAGCCGTCGACGAGTGGACTCGAACTTGGTCTTACCAGACATGTGTCCAGACACTACGGGATCAGACCCGTGCGAGCAAAGTGTGCGCTATCGCCGCTCGTTCTCGCTCCCGCTCTGTGTCATGTCTCGCTCCCGCTCGGCGTCATGTCTCGCTCCCGCTCGGCGTCATGTCTCGCTCCCGCTCGGTGGGACAGAATTTCGATCCCCCGCGATCGCTAAGTCCATGTGTTAGAACGATTTCTAGAACACGTTCGGAAATGTGCCCAGGATCGGAGAGGCTGATTATGACGAAGTGGGACGAGACATGCGACGTACTCGCTGTGGGATCGGGCGGCGGACTCGCCGGCGCGTACACGGCAGCACGCGAAGGCCTCGACGTCATTGTGATCGAAGCGACCGACAAGTACGGCGGAACAACGGCGTACTCGGGCGGCGGCGGAATGTGGTTCCCGTGCAACGCCGTTCTTCGCCGGGGTGGGGACGACGACACCATCGAAGATGCGCTGGAGTACTACCGTTCGGTGGTGGGTGATCGGACACCTGCCGACGTCCAGGAGGCATACGTTCGAGGCGGCGCCGGGTTGATCGACTATCTCGAAGAGGACTCGAATTTCGAGTTCCAGATACTGCCGTGGCCCGACTACTTCGGGGAAAAACCCAAGGCTCGCGCGAGCGGTCGACACATCGTTCCCAAACCGATGAACGCGAAGAGGCTTGGTGTGCTTCGTGATTCACTTCGATCGCCGCTCGCGACGGAGCGGTTGGGAGAAGAGTTGCCGGCGTACCTCGTCGGTGGGCAGTCGTTGATCGGTCGATTCTTGCTGGCACTTTCGACATTCGCCAACGCCGCCATGCACCTGAACACCACTCTCGAAGAATTGGTCGTCGAGGACGGATCGGTCGTCGGCGCGGTCGTCGAACAAGGTGGTCGGCGTCGAACCATCCGAGCCCGCAGAGGAGTGATTCTGGCCGCGGGCGGATTCGAACAGAACGAGACCCTGCGTGCCGAATTCGGTGTTCCCGGCTCGGCGCTCGACACGATGGGTTGTCCCGGCAATCTCGGCAAGGCGCATCAGGCGGCCATCGCCGTGGGCGCCGATACCGACCTCATGGGGGAGGCCTGGTGGTCGCCGGGGCTCACCCATCCGGATGGCCGCTCCGCGTTTGCGCTGTGGTTCACCGGCGGAATCTTCGTGGACGACAACGGTCGTCGATTCGTCAACGAGTCTGCGCCGTACGACCGCTTGGGTCGCTCCGTCATCGAACACATGCTGGCACGAGAAGTAACCACACCGTATTGGATGATCTACGACAACAGGGAAGGTGCAGTGCCGCCGGTGAAGGCGCCCAACGTGCCCATGGCGCAGACGGAGCAGTATGTGGATGCGGGGTTGTGGAAGAGTGCCCAGACGCTCGAAGACCTCGCCGCCCAGATCGATGTTCCCGCAGCGGAACTGGTGCAGACCGTGAAGCGATTCAACGAGTCTGCGGCGACCGGCGTCGACACGGACTTCGGCCGAGGAGACACTGCGTACGACCGTGCCTTTTCGGAGGGGGCTTCACCGCTCGTACCGATCGACCAAGGACCGTTTCACGCGGCCGCTTTCGGTATCTCCGACCTCGGGACCAAAGGTGGTCTACGTACCGACGCAACCGGGCGGGTGCTCAAAGCCGACGGTACGGCGATTGCCGGGTTGTACGCGGCGGGGAACACGATGGCAGCGGCCAGCGGGACTACGTATCCCGGAGGTGGAAACCCGATCGGAGCGAGCATGCTGTTCAGTCACCTGGCTGCACTCGACCTCACGAAGCCGCCGTCGTAAGGATCGGGCCGCTCGTGTCGGGAAAGGGGTCAGGCCTTGCCGAGTCCGGCGGCGATTCCCTTGTCCAGTTGGCTGAGCATTGCAGTCCCCAAGGACGAAAGCTGGGCGACCTGGCGATCATCGAGGCCCTCGAAGAGGAGACCTTGAACCGAGGCGACGTGTGGCGGCGCGGCCGCGACGACCTTTGTCATTCCTTCGTCGGTGAGTACTGCGTTGGAGCCGCGGCTGCCGCGAATGACTTCCCGTTTCACCCAGCCGGCTTTCTCCATCTTCGTGACGACGTGCGAGAGGCGGGACAGGGAAGCGTTCGCGCGCTGGGCCAGTACCGACAACTGGAGCTTGTGGTCGGGGGCGTCCGAGAGTGCGGCGAGCACGAAGTATTCGAAGTGGGTGAGTGCCGAATCGCGTTGCAGTTGAGTGTCGAGTGCGGCAGGCAACCGTGTCACGAGAGCGATCAGTGTCAGCCAGGCTTCCTGCTGCTCGGCTGTGAGCCACTTCGTCTGAGACTGCGCGTCGGGCTGCGCGGTCGGTTCACTCATCGGTGACTTCTCCTTCGGGTCGAGCATTCTTCGTGCACGGAGCGTGCTGGTGTACAGCGTCTCAGACGCATGTCCAGAAGAATATTGCGGGGAATAGTTGCGGGACGCAAGTGTTGAGTCCTATATTAGGTTGAACCTTCAACTTAACGACGAATGTCTATCCCGAGGAGCCCATATGTCCACCACAACCATGCCTGCGCTGTATCTCAGCCACGGTGCTCCGCCGCTGGTGGACAGCGCGTTGTGGGTCGACCAATTGGGGGCGTGGGCCGGCGATCTTCCGCGGCCGACGGCAATCCTCGTCGTCTCGGCGCACTGGGAATCAGCACCGCTGACGATCGGTTCGACGACCACGGGCACCCCGCTCATCTACGACTTCGGTGGTTTTCCCGAGAGGTTCTACCGCGCGAAGTACAACTCTCCCGGCGCTCCGGAACTCGCCGCTCAGGTCGCCGCGTTGATGCCGGACAACGAACGAGTGGTTCAGCAGCCGAATCGAGGACTCGATCACGGTGCCTACGTGCCGCTCACGGTGATGTACCCGGACGCAGACATCCCGGTACTGCAAATTTCGCTGCCAACCCTCGATCCCGAGCGTTTGCTCCATCTCGGAGAACGCCTGCGGCCACTCCGTGAGCAAGGTGTACTGATCGTGGGATCCGGATTCACCACGCACGGGCTGCCGTTCCTGCGCGATCCGTCACCGGAGGCGCAGGCCCCGGGATGGTCGGCGGAATTCGACGCGTGGGCAGGGGAGAGGTTCGCTGCCGGAGACGTCGATTCGTTGATCGACTTCCGCGCCCAAGCTCCCGGGATGCCGTACGCGCATCCGACCATCGAGCACTTCGCCCCGTTGTTCGTCACGCTCGGTGCGGCGTCCGATCCGGAGCAGGTGCCCACCCAGGTGATCGACGGATTCTGGATGGGACTTGCGAAGCGCTCGATTCAGGTCGCCTAGAGAATCAGGTTGCTCAGAGAATCATTTCGCCCAGGTGAGTCAGCTTCGATTGCGAAGGAACTCGAGTGCCTGGTCGCCGTGCGTGTTGGCGCGAAGTTCACTCGAGATGACTTTGAGAACGGTGCGGTCGGTGTCGATCACGAAGGTCGAGCGTTTGACCGGAGCCAGCTTGCCCAGGAGTCCGCGCTTGACGCCGAACTGTTCGGCTACCTTGCCGTCGGTGTCGGCGAGCAGGGGGTAGTCGAAGGATTGTGCGGTGGCAAAGGTGGACTGAGCTTCGACCGTATCGGTGCTGATACCTGCCCGCGAAGCGCCCACCGCGGCGAATTCGCTGCCCAGGTCACGGAAGTGGCACGCCTCGGCGGTGCACACCGGCGTCGAGGCTGCCGGGTAGAAGAAGAGGACCAAGGGGCCGTTCGCGAGCAGGCTCGTCAGCGAGCGCGGAGTTCCGTCCTGGTCGGGCAACGAGAAATCGGGGGCGAGTTGGCCTGGTTTCATTCGGCCGAGGTTACCCGCGCACGACGACCGTGTGGGGGAGCCTGGGATGATGGAGGCATGCACGGCGAGCCCACCTCCATGTCCGCACGGTCGTCCGACACCGCGATCGTCGGTGACGCGTCCGATTCCACCACCACTCGGGAGCAGTTCCGTGCCCTCGCAGCTGAGCACCGGGTCGTTCCGGTCACTCGGAAAGTGTTGGCGGACTCCGAAACTCCGCTCTCGGCGTACGAGAAGTTGGCCGGCAATCGTCCAGGCACCTTCTTGCTCGAGTCGGCCGAGAACGGTCGTTCGTGGTCGCGGTGGTCGTTCATCGGCGTCGGGAGTCCGGCTGCACTGACCGTCGTGGACGGAGAGGCGGCTTGGTACGGCAATGTTCCGGCCGGTGCTCCGGCCGGCGGTGACCCGATCGATGCACTCGGTGCCACCCTCGAACTACTTCGTTCGGAGCGACTTCCTGACCTACCCCCGCTGACCGGCGGAATGGTCGGGTTCCTCGGTTACGACGCGGTGCGGCGCCTCGAGAGATTGGGTGACTCCGCGGTCGACGACCTGCAGATACCCGAGATGGTCATGCTGCTTGCTGCCGACATCGCCGCTGTCGATCACCACGAAGGGGCGATCACCCTCATCGCCAATGCGGTCAACTGGGACGGCACAGACGAGCGTGTCGACACGGCGTACGACGACGCGGTCGCCAGGTTGGACGCGATGACTCGCGCTCTCGCGGCGCCGGCGAAATCGACGGTGTCGACATTCTCGAAAGCGACTCCGAACTACCGTCGTCAACGCACCACCGAGAGCTTCGGTGTCGACGTCAAAAAGTTGATCGGCGACATCGAAGCGGGCGAGGCATTCCAGGTAGTTCTCTCGCAGCGATTCGAGATCGATTGCACTGCAGCACCGATCGACGTGTACCGGATGCTGCGCGCGTCGAACCCCAGCCCGTACATGTATCTGCTCAACGTGCCGAACGGTGATGGAGAGACGGCGTTTTCGATCGTCGGTTCGAGCCCTGAAGCACTGGTCACCGTCGCCGAGGGCGTCGCGACGACACACCCGATCGCTGGAACCAGATGGCGCGGTGCCACAGAGGAGGACGACATCCTGCTCGAGAAGGACCTCCTCGCCGACGAGAAGGAAAACTCCGAGCACCTCATGCTCGTCGATCTGGGGCGAAACGATCTGGGTCGTGTCTGTCGCCCGGGCACGGTGAAGGTGCACGACTACCGGCACATCGAGCGGTACAGCCACGTGATGCATCTCGTATCGACCGTCACCGGTCATCTGGCCGAGGGAAAGCACGCTCTCGACGCGGTCACGGCTTGCTTCCCCGCTGGAACCCTGTCAGGGGCACCCAAGGTGCGTGCGATGCAGCTGATCGAAGAACTCGAGCCCACCAGGCGGGGTATCTACGGCGGCATCGTCGGCTACCTCGACTTCGCCGGCGACGCCGACACCGCGATCGCGATCCGAACGGCATTGATCAAGGACGGGATCGGATATGTCCAGGCGGGCGCCGGCGTCGTCGCCGACTCCGATCCGGTCTACGAGGACACCGAGGCCCGCAACAAGGCGATGGCAGTGCTGAGCGCCATCGCATCGGCGCACACCCTGCGCACCATCGGAGGTGACGATCAGTGAGTGAGAACGAGTCGATTGCAGCGGAGCAGCCTACAAGGGCTTCTCGTGGCACCGCTGTGCCGAGAACGCTTTTGCTTGCACTGTCGGCAGCATCTCTGTGGGGCAGCTCACGGATGACGTGGGTTCATCTGACCTCGAGCGACGGCAAGACGCTGGAGCGGACGACGGACCTCGACGGCAGCACCTGGGCGGCGGCGATGACTCCGCTCGCGCTCGCGCTTCTGGCGGCGATCGCGGCGTCGTTCGCGGTGCGAGGTTGGGCGCTTCGTGTGGTCGGACTGTTGGTGGCACTCGTCGCCGTCGCGGTAGCGGTTCCGGCGGTGCAGTTGTTGGTGTCCGGAGCCTCTGCGGACCGAGCGGTGGAGTTGGCCGAGTTGTCCGGTCACCCGGAAGATCTCTCGACGACTGTTTCGGTACTGCCTGCCTTGCTTGCGTTGCTCGGAGCGGTGGCGGCGCTCGGCGCAGCAGTACTTCTGATGCGCAAACCTCCAGTGCGAGGCGGGTTGTCGTCGAAGTACGACAACCCGGCCGCGCGCCGCGAAGCTGCAGCCAAGCTCGGTCAGGGAGACACGCCCGCGTCGGACGAGCCTGTGACACAACGGATGTTGTGGGACGCGCTCGATGCCGGAGAGGACCCGACAGTGGCTGACGGGGACGACGGAGCTGGGGGAGGCAACGGTGCGAAACCGGGGTCGTCGCACTGAGTAAGACTGAACCCTCACCTGCGTGGGTACCCCGGCGGAGTAGCAAAATTTCGTCCCACTAGGCTGAGACCACCCTGATGACGTATCTCACATCGGGCTCTTGCCCAGAAAGGATTCGGGCCACGATGACCGTACTCGACTCGATTCTCGACGGGGTGCGCGCTGATGTCGCCGCCCGCGAAGCCGTACTCGACTTCGCTGCAGTCAAGGCTGCTGCGGCCGCTGCACCGCCTGCACTCGATGCTGCAGCAGCACTTCTGGAATCGAGCATCGGCGTCATCGCCGAGGTCAAGCGAGCGAGCCCCTCAAAGGGTGCGCTGGCCGACATTGCCGATCCCGCAGAGCTTGCCGCGGCTTACCAAGCCGGTGGCGCACGCATCATCAGTGTTCTCACCGAAGAGCGCCGTTTTCACGGCTCGTTGGCCGACCTCGACGCAGTCCGTAAAGCGGTCACCATTCCGGTGCTGCGCAAGGACTTCATCGTGGGGCCGTACCAGATTCACGAAGCTCGCGCTCACGGCGCCGACGTCATCTTGCTGATCGTCGCGGCACTCGAACAGCAGGCGCTCGCCTCGCTGATCGATCGCACCGAATCTCTGGGAATGACTGCCCTCGTCGAGGTGCACACCGAGGAAGAAGCCAACCGCGCGCTCGAAGCCGGCGCCAAGGTGATCGGTGTCAACGCGCGCAATCTCAAAACCCTCGAGGTGGACAAGAACACCTTCGGTCGCATTGCTCCCGGTCTGCCGACCGAGACGATCAAGATCGCCGAATCGGGTGTTCGCGGAACTGCCGATCTGTTGGCGTACGCCGGTGCGGGCGCCGACGCAGTGCTCGTCGGTGAAGGCCTCGTGACCAGCGGCGACCCTCGCAAGGCCGTCGCAGATCTGGTCAATGCCGGTGCACACCCGTCCTGCCCCAAACCGTCTCGATAAAGCGCTTCACCCGCCCGGCGTGCTTTGATGCACCCGGGCGGTGACCAGCGACGCCGTTGGGGCAGACTGGTGGGGTGACTTCACGTACTCAGGAACCAGGCTCCGGTGCAGTATTCAAGGGCGGCAATCTGCCGCCGGCCAGCGCGGGACTCACCGAGCGCTCTCACGACCCGGATGCCGGAGGGCATTTCGGCGTCTATGGCGGACGGCATGTGCCGGAAGCCCTCATGGCGGTTATCGAGGAAGTCACTGCGGAGTACGAAAAGGCTCGCGCGGACGACACGTTCTTGAACGAACTCGATCGCTTGCAGCGCGATTACACCGGGCGTCCGTCGCCGATTTTCGAGGCAACGCGAATGAGCGAGTTCGCCGGCGGTGCGCGCATCATTCTCAAGCGTGAAGATCTGAACCACACCGGTTCTCACAAGATCAACAACGTTCTCGGTCAGGTTCTGCTGGCGAAGCGTATGGGTAAGACTCGCATCATCGCCGAGACCGGAGCGGGCCAGCACGGTGTGGCATCGGCCACCGCCTGTGCACTGCTCGGTCTCGAGTGCGTCATCTACATGGGTGCTGTCGACACCGAACGTCAAGCACTGAACGTCGCACGCATGCGCCTGCTCGGCGCGGAGGTCGTCTCGGTCGAGACCGGTTCGCGCACGCTCAAGGACGCGATCAACGAAGCCTTGCGCGACTGGGTTTCCCACGCGGACAACACCTATTACTGCTTCGGTACCGCGGCAGGCCCGCACCCGTTCCCCACCATCGTTCGCGACTTCCAGCGAGTGGTCGGCCTCGAAACACGCGTCCAGGTTCAGGCACTGACCGGCCGCCTGCCCGATGCAGTCACAGCCTGCGTCGGAGGCGGCTCCAACGCAATCGGAATCTTCCACCCGTTCATCGACGATCTGTCGGTACGGCTGGTTGGCTACGAAGCAGCCGGCGACGGTGTCGAAACCGGAAGGCATGCAGCAACGTTCGCCGGCGGTACCCCTGGCGCATTCCAGGGTGCCTACTCCTACCTGCTCCAGGACGAAGACGGTCAGACCATCGAATCGCACTCGATCTCTGCTGGTCTGGACTACCCGGGCGTCGGACCCGAGCACGCTTACCTGAGCGATATCGGGCGTGCCACCTACGAACCCGTCACCGACAGCGAAGCGATGGATGCTCTACTGCTGCTCTCGCGCCGCGAAGGCATCATCCCGGCCATCGAATCCGCCCACGCCGTTGCCGGCGCGCTCCGACTGGGCAAGGAACTCGGCGAGGGCGCGATCATCGTCGTCAATCTCTCCGGTCGCGGTGACAAGGACATGGACACCGCCGCAAGCTGGTTCGGTCTCTTCGACGGCGCCTCGAGTCAGGCAACCGCTCCGGCTGATGCAGCAGACCAGAACGACAACACGGAAGGCTCGGACAAGTGAGCGAACGACCATCACGCCTCGCACCCACCTTTGCAGCGTGCAAGGCTGACAAGCGTGCCGCCCTCGTCGGTTACCTGCCTGCCGGTTATCCGACCGTTCCCGAATCGATCGACGTGTTCAAGGCGATGGTCGACGGTGGCTGCGACATCATCGAAGTCGGTGTCGCGTATTCCGATCCGGTCATGGACGGTCCGACCATCCAGCGTGCAGCCGAAACCGCACTCACCAACGGCGTTCGCCTTCGCGACATCTTCACCGTGATCGAGCAGATCAGTTCGGTCGGCGGCAAGGCCGTCGTGATGACCTACTGGAACCCGGTACTGCAGTACGGCGTCGACAAGTTCGCACGAGACCTCGCTTCTGCCGGCGGGCTCGGACTCATCACCCCCAACCTCATTCCGGAAGAAGCAGGCGCCTGGATGGAAGCATCCGAGGAGCACCACCTCGACCGAATCTTCCTTGTCGCCCCGTCCTCGACGGAAGAACGGCTCGCGATGACACTCGACGCGAGTAGTGGATTCATCTACGCGGCCTCGACAATGGGTGTCACCGGCGCTCGCGACGCCGTGTCTTCGATGGCTCCGGAACTGACCGCACGAATCCGCGCGCATTCCGACATTCCCGTCGGCGTCGGATTGGGTGTTCGGTCCGGCGCACAAGCTGCCGAAATCGCGGCATACGCCGATGCCGTCATCGTCGGCTCGGCTCTGGTCTCCGCGGTCGAGAACGGCTTGGGAGCGGTTCGCTCGCTCACCGAAGAACTCGCCGAGGGCGTCCGCTCGGCTACCGTGGCGTCGTGACCTCAACTGTGGACCTACTGGCCTATATCCCCAGCCCGCCCCAAGGCGTCTGGTACGTCGGACCGGTAGCGCTGCGCGCCTACGCGCTCTTCATCATCCTCGGCATCATCGTCGCGATCGTGTGGGGAGATCGTCGTTGGGTCGCCCGCGGCGGCGAGAAGGGGACCGTTCTCGACATCGCGATCTGGGCTGTTCCGTTCGGTCTGATCGGTGGCAGGCTTTATCACGTATTGACCGACTGGCCCGCTTATTTCGGCGAGAACGGTCAGCCTCTCGATGCACTCAAGGTGTGGCAGGGAGGCCTCGGAATCTGGGGAGCTGTGTTCCTCGGCGGCATCGGTGCGTGGATCGGCTGCCGTCGACGCGGCATTCCGGTTTCCGCGCTCGGTGATGCGATTGCGCCCGGAATCCTGCTCGCGCAGGCCATCGGTCGTATCGGCAACTACTTCAACCAGGAGTTGTACGGTCGCGAGACCACCGTCCCATGGGGCCTCGAGATCTTCGAGCGTGTGAACTCCTCCGGCCAGCTCGATCAACTGGCAGGTGTCTCCAACGGAGAAGTCATTCGGGTCGTTCACCCGACGTTCCTCTACGAAGCTGTGTGGAACGTCCTGATCGTGATCCTGCTGGTCCTCGTCGACCGCCGATTCAAGATCGGTCACGGACGCCTGTTTGCTCTGTACGTCGCGGGTTATTGCCTGGGCCGGTTTGTCGTCGAACTGATGCGCGACGATTTCGCATACGAGATCGCCGGCATTCGAGTCAACACATTCACTTCGGGGATCGTGTTCTTCGCCGCACTGGCCTACTTCTTCCTGGCGAAGAAGGGTCGTGAGGATCCGGCTGATTTGAAGTCGAAGGACTACGTCGCTGCGGTAGCTGCCGGCGAAGCAGGAGTCGCGGCGCCAGTTACCGAAACTGATTCGGCGAAGGCCGACGCGAAAGGCGCCGACGCTGAAGATTCTGAATCCGATGCTGCTGAATCCGCTTCCAGTGAGGCAAGCGCCTCCACGGCAGCGTCGGATGAGTCGTCGGACGCGGTGAAGCTGTCGAAGAAAGACAAGCCGTGACAGGTCCCTATTCGCAAGGGGGATTCCCCGAGGATCAGGGACCGGTCTACGGCGCGCCCAATCCGTACGGATATCAGCAGCCACTGCCCGCTCAATCGATGTACGGGTTCGGAGATCCCTATGCGCCGTACGGTCGGCACCCGGTAACGGGGGAACCGTATTCCGACAAGTCGAAAGCTACAGCTGGACTGTTGCAGATCTTGCTGGGCTTCTTCGGAATCTGTGGAGTCGGTCGTCTTTACATCGGGAGCGTCGGCATTGGACTGTGCCAACTGCTCGGCATGTTCTTCGCGCTGTTCATGTCCGCGTTCCTCATCGGAATTCCATTTGCCATCGGAATTTGGATCTGGGCGTTCGTCGACGGCATCGTGATACTTTCGGGCAATGCGCGGGACGGTGTTCGCCGGCCGTTACGAGGATGATCCGGGAGCACGAACCGAGGAAAGATCTGTGGGGGACCGGCCACGCGAAGGCCGAACCCGTCTCGTGGCCCGATAACAAAAGCTATTACGTACCGTCGTCGAATCGAAGGAAAGTACGTTGCCTAACTTGAACAAGAATCCGGAACCGTCCGAGTCGGGGGACTCGTCAGGATCGCAGCCGCCGGTTCCACCCCAGTTCGGGTCGCCGTTCGACTACGACGCGACGGCGGATGCGTCGTTGACGGAAACCTCGGCGCCAACGGAGAAGACTCCGTCGACGGAGACCACCGGCACCGGTCCAGGATGGGACACGTATTCGGGAGTCGGGAACGGCCCGGGCTGGGGAAACCACCCCATCTACCCGCCGCCGACCGGAACCGAATCGACGACAGCGTTTCCCACTGCCGATTCTGATTCCACCCCGAATCAGCCCACGGCGCCATACACGTCGCAGGAAAGCTACGCCGCCCAGAACTATCCGGCGACCGACTATCCGGCGCCGGACTACTCGAGGCCGACCCAAACCCCGACGGACGGTCCCGTCTACGGTGCGCCGGCAGACCAGACTCCGAATCCCTACGCGGCTCCGCCGCAGGGCTACCCCGCCGCTCCGCCGCAGGGAAGCCAGAATTACGGTCAGCAGCAGGGCTACCCCCAGCCTGGATATTCGCAGCCCGGTTACGGTCAGGCGCAGGGATACCCGCAAGGCCAGGGTTATCCTCAGCCTGGCTTCGGCCTTGTCGACCCGTCCGCACCGTACGGACGTGACCCGATGACCGGCGAACCGTATTCGGACAAGTCGAAGACGACCGCCGGATTGCTGGGCATTCTGCTCGGCGGTTTCGGAGCAGGACGTTTTTACCTCAACCAGCCCGGCATGGCTGTCGCACAGATCGCGGTCACTTGGTTGACGTGTGGAATCGGCGGCATCTGGCCGCTCATCGACGGAATCATGATGTTGACCGGCAGTGTGCGCGATCAGTACAACCGACCTTTGCGTAGCTGATCGAAAACGATGTTCGGAACTGTGGCCCCCTGACCTCGTCGTCAGGGGGTCACACTTTTCTCTCGCGACCTGCGGTTATGTGCTGATAAACTAACGAACGTCGGCTGCATGACCGTGTGGAGGTCGCCGAGTGCCGTTTTCTCGAATACCTGATCCTCGAGGCCTGTACGACCCCGATCAGGAAACCGATTCATGTGGTGTAGCCGTAGTAGCAGACACCTCTGGACGTCACCTGCATTCCATTGTCGACGAGGCGCTCGCGGTCCTGGCCAATCTCACCCACCGTGGCGCGGTCGGGCGCGAGTGCAACAGTGGTGACGGCGCGGGCATCCTTCTTCAGCTGCCGACGGAATTCTTCGACGCGGTGACCGCGTTCGAGCTTCCACCACCCAACGCGATGGGTGAGAACACCTACGCAGCCGGAAACTGCTTTCTCCCGGTGGATCAGGAAGCACGTGGGCGCGCGGTAGTTCGGATACACCGGTACGCAGCGGCAGAAGGACTGCGGATTATCGGGTGGCGGGAGGTCCCAGTCGACCGTGACTGCGTCGGAACCGTTGCCGCGCAGTGCGCTCCGTACATCAGTCAATGTTTTGTGACGTGCGCCGAGCCAAGAGATCGCAGTGTGGGCGGAATTGCCTTGGACCGACGAGTGTTCGCGCTCAGGAGACAAGTCGAGCGAATTCATTCGGCCGATGATGCGGTGTATTTCCCCTCGTTGTCCGCCCGAACCATCGTGTACAAGGGCATGCTCACGCCGACGCAGTTACCCGGTTACTTCACCGACCTATGCGACGCCCGAATGCGAACTGCCTTGGCGGTCGTGCACAGTCGGTACTCCACGAACACTTTTCCGTCGTGGTCACTTGCTCAGCCGTATCGCTGCATCGCTCACAACGGCGAGATCAATACGATTGTGGGAAACAGGAATTGGATGCGCGCTCGCGAGCCGATGTTGCGGAGCGCACTTTTGGGTGGGGACATCGATCGCATGTTTCCGATCTGTACCCCGGGTGGATCCGACTCTTCGTCGTTCGACGAAGTGCTCGAGTTTCTGACGCTCGGGGGCCGCAGTGTGCAGCACGCCATCGCGATGATGATTCCCGGTGCCTGGGAGAACGATTCTTCGATGCCAGACGAGATGAGGGCCTTCTACCAATTTCACGCTTGCCTGATGGAACCATGGGACGGTCCGGCGTCCGTGACGTTCAGCGACGGCACTGTTGTCGGGGCGGTGTTGGATCGTAACGGTCTTCGCCCCGGGCGATGGTGGCGGATGAGGAACGGCCGTATCGTGTTGGCGAGTGAGAGCGGTGTGTTCGACGCTCCGACGTCCGATGTGTTGGAGAAGGGGCGCCTCGAACCGGGTCGAATGTTCCTCGTCGACACCGCTCGCCGTGGCATCGTTTCCGATGCGGAGATCAAATCCGAACTCGCGAGCACAGCCCCCTACCGGGAATGGGTCGAGGGGGGATTGGTCGATCTCGAGGAAATCCCCGAGTCGGCGCCTGCCCGAGGCGATCCGGCTCCGCTGTTGCACAGGCAGCTGCTCTTCGGATACCAGGCAGAGGACTTGCAGGAAGTTCTCCTTCCAATGGCTCGCACAGGATCGGAGCCGTTGGGATCGATGGGAGTCGACACACCTCTCGCCGTTCTCTCGGATCGGCCGAAGCTGTTGTACGACTACTTCGTCCAGCTCTTTGCTCAGGTGACGAACCCGCCTTTGGACGCGATTCGCGAGGAAGTCGTCACTACGCTTGGTGTCACCCTCGGCGCTGAGCAGAACTTGTTCGAAGCGTCGGCGCTGTCGTGCCGAAGGATTGTTCTCGATAAACCGGTGATCGGACCGGGGAAGATGGCGAAGGTCGCCGAACTATGCGGCGCAAGAACTCCGAGAAGCGCTGTCCTACGGGGAGGTTTCGATCCGAGAGGCAGTCTCGGCGAAGGCGTCGAGAGGCTTCGTGAGTCCGCCCGAACGGCCGCCGCAGCCGGAATCGAGATTCTGGTGATCTCCGACCGTGGATCGGGCCCTGAGCAGGCTCCCATTCCGTCATTGCTCGCAGTATCTGCCGTGCACCACGATCTGGTTCGGCATGGCCTGCGAACCAAGGTTTCCCTCGTCGTCGAGTCGGGTGACGCGCGCGAAGTTCATCACATCGCGCTGCTGATCGGCTACGGTGCGGCGGCTGTTCACCCCTATCTTGCTCTTGAATCGGTAGAAGCACTCAGCGAGCAAGACGAGCTTCCCGGGATAGATTCGAAAATGGCATCGGACAACTATCTGAGAGCGGCAAATTCCGGTGTGCTCAAAGTGATGTCGAAGATGGGAATCGCTACGGTTCACTCCTACACGGGCGCACAGGTATTCGAGGCAGTGGGCTTGGGCCGAGAATTGGTCGACGAATACTTCTGCAACACACGGAGCCGGATCGGCGGGATCGGTATCACCGAAGTCGCGCGAGAGGTTCTGATGCGTCACGCGGCCACGTATCGTACGGTGCAGCATCGTCAGTTGAGCAGCAGTGGAGAGTTCCGGTATCGCCGCGGTGGTGAATTGCATGTGTTCACACCCGAGTCCGTGTTCTTCCTTCAGCATGCGACCCGGACGGGGCGAAGTGAGATGTTTCGTCGCTACAGCGATGAAGTCGATCGACTGAGCGCGCAGGGCGGAACACTTCGGGGATTGTTTCGATTTCGGCGTGAGATTCGTCAGCTGATTCCCCTCGATCAGGTCGAACCCGTCGAGATGATTCTCGCTCGATTCAACACCGGTGCGATGAGCTACGGTTCCCTCTCTGCCGAGGCGCACGAGACGATGGCGGTTGCGATGAATGCTCTCGGCGGACGTTCGAACACCGGTGAGGGCGGAGAGTCACCGGAGCGGTTGCGTGACAACAAGCGTCGAAGCGCAGTCAAGCAGGTCGCGAGTGGTCGCTTCGGGGTGACCAGCGATTACCTGGTCAATGCCACTGACATTCAGATCAAGATGGCCCAGGGCGCCAAGCCCGGTGAAGGAGGGCAGCTTCCGGGGTCCAAGGTGTACCCGTGGATCGCGGAAACCCGGTACTCGACACCTGGAGTCGGCCTCATTTCTCCGCCCCCGCACCACGACATCTATTCGATCGAGGATCTCGCCCAATTGATCTACGACCTCAGATGCGCAAACGATCGTGCGCGGATACACGTGAAGTTGGTCAGCGCAGTCGGAGTCGGGACAGTTGCGGCAGGTGTGGCCAAAGCGCACGCCGACGTGGTGCTGATCTCCGGTCACGACGGCGGGACGGGCGCGGCGGCACTCTCGTCCATCCACCACGCTGGTACGCCCTGGGAGATCGGGCTGGCCGAAACTCAGCAGACCTTGGTGCTCAACGGGTTACGCGATCGGATCGTCGTCCAGTGTGACGGGGGTTTGCGCACGGCGCGGGACGTCGTCGTCGCCGCGTTACTGGGGGCGCAGGAGTACGGGTTTTCCACGGCGCCACTCATCGCGGCCGGCTGCGTCATGATGCGGGTATGTCACCTCGACACCTGCCCCGTCGGAGTAGCAACGCAGAATCCCGAACTGCGCGAGCGATTCACCGGCCGGCCGGAGTACGTCGAGAACTTCTTCCGCTTCATCGCCGACGACGTACGACGTTTGTTGGCAGAACTGGGGTTTCGAAGTATCGACGACGCTCTGGGCCACGCAGACGTATTGGAAATGTCTCCGGCGGTGGCGCATTGGAAGAGTCGCACGTTGGACCTCTCACCACTCTTCGACGTTCCGGCCGCGCCGACCGGCGCGGCCTACCCGCCGTGTGTCCCTGTTTCGAGCGAACTCGAACGCACCCTGATCGAGTGCGCCGCGAACTCACTCGAGGACGCTCGACCCGTGCATATAGAACTGCCAGTACACAATACGGATCGGGCGGTGGGGACGAGGCTGGGCGCAGAGGTGACCAGACGCTACGGCGCCGTCGGGCTACCTCAAGGCACCATCGACGTCGTGCTCAGTGGAACGGCAGGCCAGTCACTCGGTGCGTTCCTGCCGCCCGGCATCTCGCTGGTCGTCGTCGGCGATGCAAACGATTACGTGGGGAAGGGGCTCTCCGGTGGACGAATCGCGCTTCGGCCGAGTGAGGACGCGCCCTTCGTGGCGGAGGATCAGGTGATTGCCGGCAATACGCTGCTGTACGGCGCTACGAGCGGTGCGCTCTATGCCAGGGGGCGTGTCGGGGAACGATTCGCGGTGCGCAACTCGGGCGCGGTCGCTGTGGTGGAAGGCGTCGGAGACCATGCGTGTGAGTACATGACCGGGGGTCGCGTCGTCATCATCGGCCCAACTGGTAGGAACCTTGCTGCGGGAATGTCGGGCGGAATTGCCTTCGTACTCGACGTGAAGGCAGAGAAGGTCAACGGCGACATGGTCGTTCTGGAGCGACCTTCGGCGGAAGACTGCAGTCAGCTGGTCGAAATTCTCGGCGAGCATTTGGCTGCGACCGGCTCGCCCGTAGCGGCAAAACTTCTCGACGACTGGGTTTGCCAGAGTCCGAGATTCACCAAAGTTTTGCCTGTCGACTACCGGAAGGTCGTGGAAGAGAACGAACTGGTGGAGCCGGCTCATGCCTGACGCCCGCGGGTTCCTCAACGTGAAACGATCCGGCTCACCGACCAGATCGACCGATGTGCGTGTCGGCGACTGGGCGTCGGTATACGAGTCGCTGGATCCCGTCGTGCGAAATCGAGACGTATCTGCACAGGCCTCGCGTTGCATGGACTGCGCTGTGCCGTACTGCCATTCGGCCGACGTGGGGTGTCCGCTCGGCAATCTCATTCCGGAATGGAACGACCTGGTTCGGCGTGGACGGTGGTCCGAAGCCTCGGAGAATCTGCATTCCACCAACAATTTCCCCGAGTTCACCGGACATCTGTGCCCCGCACCGTGCGAAACGGCGTGCGTTCTCGCACTCGACGGCGAGCACACGTCGGGGGGTGTCACCATCAAGCGCATCGAACAGGCAATCGTCGACAACGCCTGGGAGTCGGGTTGGTTGGGGCCGCAGGCACCGGTAGTTCACAGCGGAAACCGTGTTGCGGTTGTCGGTTCGGGACCGGCGGGACTGGCCGCGGCTCAACAACTGACACGAGCCGGACACAGTGTCACGGTGTTCGAGCGGAGCGATCGGATCGGGGGACTTCTTCGCTACGGAATTCCGGAATTCAAGTTGCCCAAGGCCCTCATCAACCGGCGGCTGGACCAACTGACCGCCGAGGGGACCAGATTCGTCACCGACTGCGCCGTCGGAGTGAACGTGAGCGCGCACGACCTCTCGACGGAATTCGAGGCGGTAGTCCTGGCGGTCGGGGCCGATCGTGCCAGAGACACCGACGTACCGGGTCGTAGTCTTCGCGGAATCCATCGTGCGATGACGTACCTGCTTGCGGCCAACCGCGAATGCGAGGGTGACGGTGCGTCGAGCATCTCGGCGCGAGGTAAGAACGTCGTGATCATCGGTGGCGGCGACACGGCCGCCGACTGCCTCGGCACGGTGCATCGCCAAGGCGCCCTCTCGGTGACGGAATTGGATTACCACGTCCCACCTCCGGCACGCCGCGATCGAGATCGCGACCCATGGCCGTTGTGGCCGCGGGTCCTACGCAGCTCGCCGGCAGACGAGGAGGGCAGTGACAAACGATTCCGATGGGCGGCGCAGGAATTTCTCGACGACGGTGGGGGTGCGGTCCGCGCAATCCGGATGGTTCCGGTAGCCGTGTCACGAGCGAAGGACGGACAACGGACCCTGGTGGAGACCGGCGACACGACGGATCTGGTGTGCGAGATGGTCTTGCTCGCTCTGGGTTTCGACGGCGTCGAAACCGCCCCACTGCTCACCGACCTTGATGTCGACACCGATCCACTCGGCAGAATCGAGTGTGATGTCGGGTGGCAGACCCGGACACCCGGCGTATTCGTCTGCGGCGACGCGCATCGCGGGGCGTCGCTGGTCGTGTGGGCGATTGCCGAGGGACGGTCGGCCGCACGTGCCGTCGACATGTTTCTCACAGGCGAGTCGGCGCTTCCGGCGCCAGTTCATCCAAAGGCATTTCCGCTGTTCGTGAGCTGACCAACTGAATCGAGTAAGTACAGAAAGTGCAGGTCGCAAATGCCGGATAGAAGTGCGGTGGGGTAGCGACTAGGCTCGAGCCGTGAACCGACGGACAAAAATTGTATGCACACTTGGACCTGCGACAGCTTCTGGCGACCGCATCCGTGAGCTCGTGGAGAGCGGCATGGACGTGGCGCGCCTCAACTTCAGCCACGGCGAGCATGCCGATCACGAAGAAAACTACATTCGCGTCCGCGCCGCGTCGGACGCCACCGGAAAGGCCGTCGGTGTTCTCGCCGACCTTCAGGGGCCCAAGATTCGCCTCGGCCGATTCAAGGACGAGCGGACCACCTGGGCCAACGGTGAAGAGGTTCGTATCACCGTCGACGACGTCGAGGGAACGCACGATCGCGTCGGGACCACGTACAAGGAATTGGCGCGCGACGCCAAGGCCGGCGATCGACTGCTGGTCGACGACGGAAAGGTCGGCCTGGTCGTCACGTCCATCGACGGCAACGACGTCGTCTGTCGGGTCACCGAAGGCGGTCCGGTCAGCAACAACAAGGGCCTCTCACTGCCCGGTATGAACGTCTCCGTTCCAGCCCTGTCGGGCAAGGACATCGCCGACCTCGAGTTCGCTCTCAAGCTGGGTGTCGACTTCATTGCACTCTCCTTCGTTCGCTCACCGGCGGACGTCGAATTGGTTCACGCCATCATGGATCGAGTCGGGCGCCGCGTTCCCGTCATCGCGAAGCTCGAGAAGCCCGAGGCCATCGACAATCTCGAGGCCATCGTGCTCGCGTTCGACGCCGTCATGGTCGCCCGCGGTGACCTCGGTGTCGAGTTGCCGCTCGAGCAGGTCCCGCTCGTTCAGAAGCGCGCAATCCAGATTGCTCGTGAGAACGCGAAGCCGGTCATCGTCGCGACGCAGATGCTCGAGTCGATGATCGAGAACTCACGTCCCACTCGCGCAGAGGCATCCGATGTCGCCAACGCCGTTCTCGACGGCGCCGACGCAGTCATGCTCTCGGGCGAGACTTCGGTGGGCAAGTACGTCATGGAAACCGTTCGCACCATGGCCCGCATCGTCGAGGCCGTCGAGAACGAATCAACCCGTGTCCCACCGTTGACCCACGTCCCGCGCACCAAGCGCGGAGTCATCTCGTACGCAGCACGCGACATCGGCGAACGTCTCGACGCCAAGGCCTTGGTTGCGTTCACTCAGTCCGGTGACACGGTGCGTCGACTGGCTCGTCTGCACACGCCGCTGCCGTTGCTCGCCTTCACACCGCTGCCTGCGGTGCGCAGTCAGCTGACGCTGACGTGGGGAACCGAGACGTTCCTGGTCGATGCGGTGGCCACCACTGACGAGATGGTGCGTCAGGTGGACAGTGCGTTGCTCTCCCTCGGGCGGTACGTCAAGGGTGACCTCGTGGTCATCGTTGCCGGATCCCCTCCGGGAACTGTCGGTTCCACCAACCTCATTCACGTCCACCGTATCGGCGAAGAGGACCACTGAGTGACCCACGCGAACGCGTCCACCGACCTCGGTACTCTTCTCGGTCTGTTGGATCTGGAGCAGATCGGTGACGACGCGTTCCGTGGATACCACCCGAAACAGGTAGGTTCGCGGACGTTCGGCGGCCAATTGGTGTCTCAGGCACTGATGGCCGCCGGACGGACTGTCGATGGTGATCGCCCCATCCATGCCGTGAACGCCCATTTCATTCGGGGCGGAGATGTGAAGGCGCCTATCGAGTACCGGGTGGAGCGTCATCGTGACGGGAGGGCATTCGCCAACCGTCAGGTGACTGCCTATCAGGGTGAGAACGAATTGTTCGTGATGCTCGCGGCGTTCCAGGACTCCGGCAAGGGGCTCGACCATGCTGTCGAGATCCCGGATGTTCCACTTCCGGAGTCGTTGCCTCCCATCGGCGATCATCTGGTGGGGTACGAGGAAAAACTGCCGCATTTCAGTGCGGCGCTCAAGCCGATCGACATGCGGTACGCCAACGATCCGGCGTGGATCCTCAAGGGCACCGGCGAGAAACTCAACCACAATCGGGTGTGGATGCGCCCCGACGGTGATCTGCCGGACGATTCGCTCATTCACGCTGCGACGCTGGCATATTCGTCCGACACCACCGTGCTCGATTCGATTCTGACCACTCATGGTTTGTCCTGGGGTCATGATCGTATCGTCGCGGCGACGGTCAATCATTCGATCTGGTTCCATCGCCCGTTCCGGTTCACCGACTGGGTTCTGTACGCCACCGAATCGCCGGTCGCCGCAGGTTCGCGCGGTCTGGCAACCGGACGGTACTTCTCGGTGGAAGGACTGCTGTTGGCGACGGTGGTCCAAGAAGGAATGATCAGGCATTTCCCGCGTAAAGGGGAATGAGATGCGGGCCCGAGACTGAACTCGGGCCCAGAATCAAGCAGACTTGCGATATTGCGGTGAGAGTTCGTCGGCGCGGTCCCACGGAGACCAGTCGACTTCGCGTCCATCGAGTTGGGCCGCAACAACTTCCAAGCCCGCGTGCCAGCCGGCAGCGTGGGCGTACGCGGACTCTTCGTCTTCCATCGTGTGGGTGAGGGTCAGCCAGCAGCCGCCGGTGCCGTCCGGTGCCAGTTCCCAATGCAGAGTATCTGCGTCCCAGAGGAATTCGAGAATTCGGTGCGGGTGGACGCTGATGACCGTCCCGCGCGTCACGTGATCTGCGGGCAGTCCGAATCGCTCGACTTGTTCCGGGGTCACCTTGAACAGCAGATCCGCGCCTGGAGTGAGATTGAAATCGACGTCCGCCGGGAACCAGGCGTCGAGGTACTCGCGTTCCGTTATCACTTTCCAGACCTTGTCCGGTGCGTGCGGAATTGCCAGTTGGAAGCTCAGTGACACCCGACCGTCATAGGTCAGGTTTATCTTGCCGTTGTCCATCGGTGCCTCCAATGCTTGGTGCCCGTGCGGTTGCCCCCATCGTGCCATCTAATTGCTTAGGATGGAATAACTGCAGGTCAGATCGTTACCTATTGATAGGTTATGTCGATTTGTCTCGATTTGAGAGCGGCGTTCCGGATGCGTTTCGTGGCAGTGAGACAAACGCGCGGTACGCTGACCGCGCACGACTGGCGCGGGTGGGAATTACCACCGGGGAGTGCACATCGCGAGGCATCGACCGCCTGGGTGCTTCACACATCTTGTGTGAAGGGGGATTCATGTCTACCGAAAATCTGCCTACCGAAAATCTGCCCAGCCAGAACGTGGCCGCTCGAATAATCGACGGACGCGCAATTGCCGATGCTGCGCTCGCGGACCTCTCAGTGCGCACGAGGCAGTTTCGTGATGAGACGGGGCACGTTCCTTGCCTGGCCGCCGTCATCGTGGGAGCGGACCCGGCCTCGAAGGCGTATGTACAGATGAAGGCCAAACGGTCTGTCGTCGTCGGAATGACGTCGCGGACGGTCGAACTCCCGGTGAGTACAACCACCGAAGAACTAGTCGACGTGCTGAGAGCGTCGTCGGCGGACCCTTCGATCGACGGCATACTGCTGCAACACCCGGTGCCAGGCCACATCGACGAACGGGCTGCGTTCGATGCCATCTCGGCCGACAAGGACGTTGACGGCGTTACCTCGGCAGCGTTCGCGGCAATGGCGTTGACCGGTGGGGGATTCGAATCATGTACACCGAGTGGCATCCTGCGCCTGCTCGACGCCACAGGCGTCGAACTCTCCGGAAAGCATGCTGTCGTGGTCGGCCGAAGCCCGATACTCGGATTGCCGATGGGAATGCTCCTCCTGCGTCGAGGCGCAACGGTGACATACTGCCATTCGCGAACCGTCGACCTGGCCGCCCACGTCGCTTCGGCAGACATCGTCATCGCGGCCGTCGGTGTTCCGGAACTGATCAAAGGGGCGTGGATCAAGCCTGGGGCAGTGGTGATCGATGCGGGGTACAACGCGGGCAACGTCGGAGATGTGGAGTACGCCGCCGCGCTCCCACATGCCGGTGCGATCACACCGGTGCCGGGTGGCGTCGGCCCCATGACGGTTGCCGTCCTGCTGGAACAAACACTGGCAGCAGCAGTTCGCGCAGCGGAAGTTCGGGCATGCAGTGAGAGTTCGGGCATGCAGTGAGAATCATGACAGTCGTGTTGGACCGGACCCAGCAATCGCCTCGGATCGATTGTGAGACCTCGGTTTCGAGACGGAGTATTCATCCGCCCCTCGATAACCGAATTACCGCGTCGAGCACCGCTGCGCTGGAATGGCTGAGCTGAGCGCGCAATTGGGTATTCGACAGTCAACTGTCTGCCGTGGGGATGTCGATCATCAACTGGGACGGTGAATCGGATGTCGATACGGTATATGCCGGACGGATGTCGACCGTGCCGACAAACGACTGCAGGATCGCACTGTTCCTGGCCGCACTGTCTATGCGCGTGATGTTTTCGCCCTCGTGAGATACGGAGTTGAGCGACGAATCCGATTGGACTCCCATCAGGTCGACTTGAAGTATCGATCGACTTCCGACGTCCACGACTGTGCTGTCACCCGCTCGGATTGCTTCGCTGACGTATTCGGTTTTCCAGAACACTGATCCATTTCCGTCGAATCGGTAGGTGATTCGGGTGAAACCGTCGTGATCGGTTACGTCGATCTCGGTCACGTCGACGCGCGGATTCGGTGAAAAGATCTCCGTGTCGTTCGGGAGCGGAGCAAGCGTGGAGATCTCGGTTGGTAGGGCATCGATCGGGGGAGTGCCGACCTGAAGGGTGCCTGTCTGTGTTGCAGCATCGAGGACGGTCTGGGTGGAAGATTCGCCGGCAGTGTTGGATTCGCCGGCAGTGTCGGATTGGTCGTCAGTCTGACACCCGGGGAGCAGCGCGAAAACAGATATGGCTCCGAGCAGAGCAATCAGGCGACGACCGTTCATGGATCGAATCTAACTGCGGTCGATCTGGGGTACAGCCGAATGCCGAAACCTTGCGGTACGGCCAACTGCGGCAGGTGGTGCCCTCGGTGAGACTCGAACTCACACTGGACGGGTTTTGAATCCGTTTCCTCTGCCAATTGGGATACGAGGGCTTGTTGCGATGACTACATTAGAAGATGCGATTTCAATGTCAAACACCGGTACCCTCTAATCGTTCGCGTCTCGTGTCGGGGCGGTTCGATGGAGGAGGATGGTGGCCATGAATTCGCCGCAGCCGCAAGGCAATCAGCTCGCACCCCGTCGTGTTGTCGTCGCTGAAGACGAGGCGTTGATCCGCATGGATCTGGTCGAGATGCTCCGCGAAGAGGGCTACGACGTCGTCGGTGAGGCCGGTGACGGGCAGGTTGCGGTGGAGTTGGCCGAGTCGCTCAAGCCTGATCTGGTCATCATGGACGTGAAGATGCCCAGGAGAGACGGCATCGACGCCGCTTCGGAGATTGCCGCCAAGCGGATCGCTCCTGTTGTCATTCTCACAGCGTTCAGTCAGCGCGAGTTGGTCGAGCGCGCACGCGATGCCGGCGCCATGGCTTACTTGGTCAAGCCGTTCTCGATCAGTGACCTCGTTCCCGCTGTCGAATTGGCGGTCAGTCGTTTCCGCGAGGTGACGGCGCTCGAGCGTGAGGTCGCTGATCTTTCCGACCGGCTCGAAGCACGCAAGCTGATCGAGCGAGCCAAGAGTGTTCTGATGGTTCGCCAAGCGCTCACCGAACCTGAGGCGTTCAAGTGGATTCAGCGTGCCGCGATGGATCGGCGCTCCACGATGAAGGCGGTCGCACAGGTCGTACTGGAAACTCTGGGCGGTGAACCGGACGCTTGAGCAAAGTGTCCGGGTTATCCGGCTGCACTGAGTGGCTGCGTCGACCGTCGAAACGTCGCGCAGCGCTACAGCCGTGTAAACACTGTGCGCCTTCAGATAACAGTCAGGTCACAGGGCTTTCTTGAAGGATCGCGAAACGGTTCCAAGGTCTAGCGTCTGATCCCACAGCGAGCGCCAGTTCGGGTGGCGCGAGCACCGGCTGATCTTAGGAGCGTGGGATGGCTAGACGAACACTTGTGCGTACTGCTGCAGTTCTCGGCGCGGCATCACTGGCACTTGCAGGCTGTAGCTCGGACAAGTCGGATGACTCGTCTTCGAGTGGCTCTACGTCCGGCGCTTCCGCCGCGACGACATCCGTCACGACTGATTGCACCCCGGAGCAGGCCAAGGCCGGCGCCACCCCGTCCACGGAAGCGCTGCGTATCGGTACGCTTCTTCCTGATACAGGCAGCTTGTCGTTCCTCGGGCCGCCGATGGTCGCGGGCACCCAGCTGGGAGTCAACGACGTCAATGCAGCCGGAGGCGTTCTCGGCCAACCGGTCCAGCTGATTCCCGGCGATTCGGGTGACACCACAACGGACACCGCCAACACCACCGTCGACCGCGAATTGGCTGCAGGCACTCAGGTCATCGTCGGCGCCGCGTCGTCCTCGGTCTCGCTCAAGGTGATCGACAAGATCGCCAGCGCAGGCGTCGTGATGTTCTCGCCTGCCAACACTTCGGACCAATTCGTCTGCTACCCCGACAAGGGCATGTACTTCCGCACCGCTCCGACGGACGTACTACAGGCTCAGGCCGTCGCACAGCTCATTTCGGACGACGGTGGTCAGCGCGTAGCGATCATGGCCCTCAACGACCCGTACGGGACGGGTCTGGCGGACAACATCGAAAAGAATCTGATCGATTCGGGCGTCCCCTCCGATCAGATCGAGAAGATCATCTACGACCCGAACGCGCAGTCGTTCAACTCCGAAGTCGATCAAGTCAAGAACTTCAATCCGGATGCAGTGGCATTGGTGGGCTTCGAGGAGTCGGCGAAGATCATCACGCGCATGCACGAAGTGGGCATCGGCCCGTCGGACGGAATGGCGATGTACGGCGTCGACGGCAACATGGGTAACGCGCTCGGCGAATCCGTGGCGAAGCCGTTGCTCGACACCATGCAGGGAACCACGCCCCTGACGGACGTCGGAGCTGCCTTCCAGGATCGTCTCAAGGCTGTGAACCCCTCTCTGATCGACTTCAACTACGCCGGAGAGTCGTACGACGCGGTGGTGATCTCAGCGCTCGCTGCCGAGCAGGCGAAGTCGACGGCCGGTACCGACATCGCGGCCAACATCAACAGCGTCACCGAAGGTGGCACCAAGTGCACGTCCTACGTCGAGTGCCTGCCGTTGGTGAAGGCGGGAACCGACATCGACTACGACGGCATCACCGGCGAGTTGGACTTCAACGATTCGGGAGAACCGTCCATCGGTTCGTACGGAAAGCTCAAGTTCGGCCCTGAGAACACGCTGACCACAGAAGGATTCGTGGTCGTGGGCAAGTAAGCAGCCAACGAGAATGGGCCAGGGTCGCAAGACCCTGGCCCATTCTCGTGTCTGTTCTACTTCTCTTTGCTGCCAGCGAGCGTTCCCAAGTACAACTCGATCACCTTGGGGTCGTTCATCAGATTGGCGCCGGTGTCGGTGTACGCGTTCTTACCCTGATCGAGTACGTAGCCGCGGTCGCAGATCTGAAGGCAGCGGCGCGCGTTCTGCTCGACCATGATGACCGAGACACCCGCAGCATTGATCTTCTTGCAGCGGATGAACACCTCGTCCTGGAACATGGGGGACAGGCCCGCGGACGGTTCGTCGAGCAGCAGCACCGACGGATCCATCATCAGGGCCCGGCCCATCGCGACCATCTGGCGTTCGCCGCCGGAGAGTGCGCCGGCCTTCACCTTTCGTCGTTCACTCAGAAGAGGGAACAGTTCACTCACGAAGGCGAATCGTTCCGCGAATGCCTTGGGCCGCAGATAAATGCCCATTTCGAGGTTTTCTTCGATGGTCAGAGTCTGAAAGACGTTCTGTGTCTGAGGGACGTACCCGACTCCCTTCTGAACGAGGACGTGAGCGGGCGCAGACGTGATGTTGTCCTCGCGTAAGGTGACCGACCCTTCGCGTACCGGTATCAGTCCGAACAGTGATTTCAGGAGTGTCGATTTGCCTGCGCCGTTCGGTCCGATGATCCCGACGATTTCCCCTTCCTTCAGGAAGAAGTTGCATTCACGCAGGATGTTGACGCCGGGAATGTAGCCCGCGACGAGGCTGTCGGCGCGGAGCAGGGCACCTGCCGACAGTCGCTGATGCTCCTCGGCCGTCGCGGCGAACTCTGCAGGCGTGAGTGAACGTGCGTGGTTCTCGCTCATGGCTTCTCGTGCCTTCCGCGCGGTTCCTCGGGACTCGATTCCAGCGTCGCGGCGAGATCGGCCGGAAGGCTGTCGACGTCGGGTTCCGACAGGTCCCCGCCCGACTCGAGGGTTTCGACCTCGGCTTCAGCCAGGGCGGCGGCCAGAACGGCCGTCTCGCCCACCGGATTTCCGTTGTCGTCGAACTCGAGGGCCTGGTCATGGTGGCTGCCCAGATATGCGTCGACGACGGCTGTGTTGGACGAGAGTTCGTCCGGGGTGGATTCGGCGATGACGCTGCCCTGTGCCATGACCACCACCCAATCGCTGATATCTCGGATCACGTCCATGTCGTGCTCGACGAACACGACCGTCATTCCGTCGTCGCGCAATGATTTGATGTGTCCAAGCAGGCTTTGCGTCAGAGCAGGATTGACCCCCGCCATCGGTTCGTCGAGCATCACCACCGAGGGCGAGGTCATGAGTGCGCGAGCCATTTCGAGCAGTTTGCGCTGCCCACCGGAGAGTGAACCGGCGAGGTCGTCTGCCTTGGTGTCGAGTTTGAATCGTGCGAGGAGTTCGTTGGCGCGTTCGGTGATCTCGCGTTCCTGCCCTTTCCAGATCCACGGAACGAGGGATGCAAAAATGCGTTCACCACGTTGGCCGGTGGCGCCGAGACGTACGTTGTCCAGCACGGTGAGTTTGGAGAGCGCCTTGGTCAACTGGAACGTCCGTACCACTCCTTTCCTGGCTACCTGGTGGGGATACATGCGGCCCAGCGATTGACCGTCCATCGACCACGTACCGGTGTCCGGCCGGTCGAAACCGGTGAGGAGGTTGAAGAGCGTCGTTTTTCCGGCACCGTTCGGACCGATCAGACCTGTGATGCACCCTCGTTGAATCTCGAGGTGATCGACGTCGACGGCCTTGAGACCGCCGAACGTCCGCGAGACGTTGTCAGCGACCAACACCGGGTCGGGTTTCGCCGATCCGGGAAGGTGAGGAACGTCGGCAAAGATCTGTGCTCTGGTATCGGCGTCAAGCATTGAGTTGCACCTCCCGCTTGTTACCCAGTATTCCCTGCGGTCTGAAGACCATCAGGAGAGCAATCATCAATCCGAGTAGGACATACCTGGTGGCGCCGACTTGCTGTTCCGTGAGTGAAAGCAGCGGATTTTCGCCGGAGATCGCCTGACGCAGCAAGGCATCAGGGATGGCGAGGAGGAACCAGAACAACATTGCGCCGACCACCGGGCCGAATACCGTTGCCGCCCCGCCCAGAATCAGTGCGCCGAACGCGAAGAACGTCTGCGCGGTCGAGTAGAAGTCCGGGTTGATGGACTTGGTCTGCAAAGCGTTGAACACACCGGCCAGACCACCGATCACGCCGCCGAGAACCAGCGCCTGCATCTTGTACACGAAGACGTTCTTGCCCAACGATCGCGCTGCGTCCTCGTCTTCGCGTACCGCCTTGAGGACGCGCCCCCACGGACTGTGCGTCAACAGGTAGACAAATCCACACAAGATCAAGACCAGCGTCCACCCCACGACCATCGACCAGAGGTCGTCTCCGTAGAACTTCACGCCGAGAAACGAGTACTGCTTGGCCGAGTCGAAGGGGCTCAGTGCGGTGAACGGGTCTGCGAAACCGAACAGGCCATTGGTGGAACCGGTCACCGAATCCGACGCGGTCGAGCGGAAGATCAGACGCAGGATCTCCGAAGCAGCGATGGTCACGATGGCGAGATAGTCGGCGCGCAGACGCAGCGTCGGGATACCGAGCACGAGCGCGAGGAGTCCGGCTGCGGTAAGTCCGACGAGGATGCCGAGCCACAACGGCTGGTCGTAGGTCACGGTCATGATGCCGACCCCGTAGCCGCCGAGGAGGGCAAAACCGATCTGACCGAAGTTGAGCAGTCCGGCGTAGCCGAAGTGCAGGTTCAGCCCGATTGCCAGCAATGCGTAGAAGATTGCCGACGGCCCGATCAACTGGGCGAAGGAAACCTGGAAAGCTCCCATGATGTCCATGTTCGTCACCCGATCCTTTGTCTGGATCCGAGGATGCCCTGGGGGCGAACCACGAGGATCACGATCAAGACGAGAAGTCCGCCGATGTATTTGAGATCGGGGTTGATGATGAGCGTCGAGAGTTGGACCAGAAGTCCCACGATGACGCAGCCGAGTAGCGCCCCGTACGCGGTTCCCAGACCACCGAGGGTGATTCCGGCGAACATGAGCAGCAGCAGTTTGAAGCCCATTTCCCACTGGACGCGTCCGCCGAGTTCGGAGATACCGAACAGCACACCGCCGAGGGCGGCCAGTCCGCCGCCGAGACCCCAGACGAACATGATCACGCGCTCGACGTTGATTCCGGACGAAGCGGCGAGGTCACGATTGTCGGAGACGGCACGCATGGCCTTTCCGATGCGAGTCTTCTGCAGAAGCAGTGCGACGCCGACCAGGACGACCAGACTGACGATCATGACTATCGCGTTGGCGTCGGTCAGTGCGATCGGACCCCAGTTCTTCTCGACCTGGCCCTGGTAGTCGTCGAACGGTTCGGCGCGGTCGGAGAAGAAGATCAGGATCAAGTAGCGCAATGAAATCGCGAGACCGATCGAGACCACCAATTGCGCGATCAACCCGGTCTTGCGCTTACGCAGTGGTTTCCAGACGATTCCGTTGGTCAGCAGGCCGATGCCGATGCCGACGAAGATCGCGAGGATCGTGGCGGGAATCAGCGGAACGCCGAAGGACGTGTTGATCACCCAGGCAGCAACGGCTCCTAACGTCACCATCTCGCCGTGAGCGAAGTTGGTCAGGCCAGTGGTGCCGTAGATCAGGCTCAAACCCACACCGGCGATCGCGATCACGAGGCCGAACCGCAGACCGTCGACCGTCGTGCGGATCAGCTTCTCGCCGAAGCTGACATTCGAGGCGGTACGTACCTCGCCGAACGAGAAGATCACGGTGTTCGCGCGGCCGGCCACCACCTCGCGTTCGACAGCGGCTTGCACACTGACCCCGTCGGGAAGTGTGTCGGCAACGATCTCGAAGGTGTAGGTGCCCGGTGCCACGGCCAGTTCCCAACGGCCGTTCGATGCCGATTCTCCGGTGGCGACTTCCGTACCGGAAGAATCGAGCGCACGGACGGTGACGCCCGCGAGGCGTGTGCCGCCGTTGTTGAGATTGCCGCTGACGGGGACCGCGTTGTCGGGAACCGGTGCTGTCGGTGTTGCGGATGCTGTCGGGGTCGGCGGTGTAGGGGAAGTGGTCGGTTCCTGAGCCGAAGCAGTTCCGGCCAGGCTGAGTAATGCGAAGAACGTCAGTAATGCAAAGGCCAGTAGTCGGCTGAGTGTGGCGAGGGTCTGCCGTTTCACTACGGGTGGGGCCACGTACGTCCTCCGAGCGGGTCGGGAATAGCGCGTCTGGACAAAGGTGCCGCGCAGCACAGGGATTGTTTCGTTGCTGCGATTTCCGGACTCTAACGGCTCCGTTCGCTTCAGATGGGGTTCTGAGATTTCCGGGATGTTTCGGTTCCGTATCGAAGGCCGAAGGCTGCATCAATTGTCCGATTCTTGTGTCTGTTCCTGCGTAAACAACGGCGAAGGCGTCGATGTCGGTCGCGATCCCTAGACTGATGAACCGTGAGCCCCGCAACCACAACTCGGTCCAGCACGTCCACCGCTTCAGCCGGCACCGCCGGCAAGGCGGACGATCGCCCTCTTCTGATGCTTCTCGACGGGCATTCGTTGGCATTTCGCGCCTTCTATGCGCTGCCTGCAGAGAACTTCAAGACACACAGTGGGCAGGCCACCAACGCGGTGTACGGCTTCACGTCGATGTTGATCAACCTTCTTCGTGACGAGCAGCCCACCCACTTGGCCGCGGCTTTCGACGTGTCGCGTCAGACGTTTCGCGCCGACCTGTTCCCCGAATACAAGGCGCAGCGCGCGAAGGCTCCGGACGAATTCAAGGGCCAGATCGACATCACCAAGGACGTTCTGGGCGCGCTGGGCATCCCGGTCATGGCCGAGGAAGGTTTCGAGGCCGACGACGTGATTGCCACGTTGACCACGCAGGCGGAGGCACTCGGATACCGGGTTCTCGTCGTGACCGGCGACCGCGACTCGCTGCAGCTGGTGACCGACAACGTCACTGTGCTCTACCCGAAGAAGGGTGTCTCGGAGCTCACCCGATTCACGCCGTCGGCCGTCGAGGAGAAGTACAGCCTCACTCCGTCGCAGTATCCGGATTTTGCTGCCCTGCGCGGCGACCCGAGTGACAACCTCCCCGGTATCCCCGGCGTCGGCGAGAAAACCGCTACCAAGTGGATCCGTGAGTACGGCGACCTGCAGGGACTGGTAGACAACGTGGACAAGGTCCGCGGCAAGGTAGGCGACTCGCTACGCGAGAACCTTGCAAACGTCCTGCTCAATCGTCAGCTCACCGAGATGGTTCGCGACGTTCCGTTGCCGTACACGCCCGAGCAGTTGGTGTTGGCCCCGTGGGACCGCGAGAAGATTCATGCGTTGTTCGACGATCTCGAGTTCAAGGTTCTCCGCGATCGACTGTTCGCGACCCTGTCGTCGTCCGAGCCCGAAGCAGAGGAAGGGTTCGAGGTCAGCGGCGACGCACTCGCCCCGGGTGCGGTTGCCGCGTGGCTCGATGCCCACGCGCGAACCGGTGAGCGTCACGGCGTCACAGTGCTCGGAACCAGAACTCCGTTTGCCGGCGACGTCACTGCACTCGCGATCGCGGCCTCCGACGGTGAATGTGCATACATCGCGGCGTCGACGGCAACACCGGAAGACGAAGCAGCTCTCGGTGATTGGCTCGCCGACGCATCGCAGCCGAAGGCGCTGCACGAAGCCAAGTGGGCGATCCACGCTCTGCGTGGGCGTGGTTGGACGCTCGGTGGACTGACCAGCGACACTGCTCTGGCCGCATATCTCGTCCGGCCGGGCCAGCGCAGCTTCAATCTCGACGATCTCTCGCTCCGCTACCTCAAGCGTGAACTGCGCGCCGAAACATCCGGCCAGGAACAGCTTTCACTGCTCGATGACACCGAACAGCTCGATGCCGAAGCAGCCGAGACCGCGATGCTCAGCGCTCAGGCCGTTCTCGACTTGGCAGCTGCACTGGACACCGAGTTGGAGTCGATCGAGTCCAAGTCGCTCCTCTCCGACATGGAACTGCCGTTGACGATCGAGCTCGCTCAGATCGAGGCCACCGGCATCGCCGTCGACAGCGCGCATCTGCACGATCTTCAGAGCCGTTTCGCCTCCCAGGTCGCTGACGCCGCAAACTCCGCCTACGAGGTGATCGACAAGCAGATCAACCTGGGTTCGCCGAAGCAGCTGCAGGTGGTCTTGTTCGAAGAACTCGACATGCCCAAGACGAAGAAGACGAAGACGGGCTACACCACCGACGCCGAGGCGTTGCAGGGTCTGTTCGACAAGACAGGACATCCGTTCCTCGAACACCTTCTCGCGCACCGTGATGCGACGCGTATGAAGGTGACCGTCGACGGTCTTCTCAAGGCCGTGGCCGAAGACGGACGCATTCACACGACGTTCAACCAGACGGTCGCCGCGACCGGACGTCTGTCGTCGACCGATCCGAACTTGCAGAACATCCCGGTGCGAAACGACGCGGGGCGCGAGATTCGCGACGGATTCGTAGTCGGGCAAGGGTTCGACGTTCTGCTCACTGCCGACTACAGCCAGATCGAAATGCGCATCATGGCGCACGTGTCAGGCGACGAGGGACTGATCGAGGCATTCAACACCGGTGAGGACCTGCACAGCTTTGTCGGCTCGCGCGCATTCGGAGTTCCGATCGAAGAGGTCACTCCTGAACTGCGTCGCCGGGTCAAGGCGATGTCCTACGGTCTGGCCTACGGGCTCAGTGCCTACGGATTGGCGTCGCAGCTGAAGATTTCGACCGAAGAAGCGAAGCAGCAGATGGATGCGTACTTCGCTCGTTTCGGCGGCGTGCGGGATTACCTCCATGCGGTGGTCGAGCAGGCACGTAAGGACGGCTACACCTCGACGCTCTACGGTCGTCGTCGCTACCTGCCGGACCTCAACAGCGACAACCGTCAGCGTCGTGAGGTGGCCGAACGTGCTGCCCTGAATGCGCCGATCCAGGGCACCGCAGCCGACATCATCAAGGTCGCGATGATCAATGTTCAGAAGGCTCTCGCCGACGCCGGATTGAAGTCGCGCATGCTGTTGCAGGTGCACGACGAATTGGTGCTCGAAGTGGTCGCCTCCGAGTTGGAGGAAGTCACCGCACTGGTCAAGGACAAGATGGCCACAGCCATCGAGTTGTCGGTACCCCTGGACGTTTCGGTGGGAACCGGTCGAAGCTGGGACAGCGCGGCTCACTGAGTCGGCGTCAAGACAGTCTGGCTACGAAAAGAGCGCGCTCCGAATCGAATTCGATTCGGAGCGCGCTCTCGTTCGCTATTCAGCTGAAGCGGTCTGCTCTGCGATCTGCTTGCGGACCTCGTCCATGTCGAGTGCCTTGACCTGAGTGACGAGCTCTTCGAGCTGAGCAGCGGGAAGAGCGCCGGCCTGGTTGAACACGAGTACGCCTTCGCGGAAGGCCATGATCGTGGGGATGGAGCGGATGTTCGCGGCCGCTGCGATTCCCTGCTCGGCCTCGGTGTCGACCTTGGCGTGAACGACGTCGGCATGCTTCTCCGACGAGGCTTCGAACGTCGGCGCGAACTGGCGGCACGGGCCGCACCAGGAGGCCCAGAAGTCCACGAGGACGACGTCGCTGCCGTTGATCGTTTCGTCGAAGTTCTGCTGGGTGAGTGTCTGGGTGGCCACAGGGGTCCTTTCCATTGTGCGGGCTGTTGGTGTGTGCAACGCCCCGGAACCGCTGATTCTTCCCTGAGCCGATTTCAGCTTGCGTTCTCGGTCGCCCGAAACGTCCGGCGGTAGGCCTGGGGCGTGGTGCAGCGAAGCCGGATGAAGTGCTGGCGAAGCACGGCGCCGCCGCCGAAACCGACGCGTTCTGCGATGACATCGACGGAGAGGTCCGAATTCTCCAGGAGTTGCTGGGCGGCCAGTACTCGCTGATCGCTGAGCCAGCGGGCGGGAGTTGTTCCCGTTTCCGCTTGGAAACGGCGGGCAAATGTGCGAGCGGACATGTTCGCTCGGGCCGCGACCATTCCGACAGTGAGATCGAGGGCGAGATTCTCCGTCATCCAGTCGAGGAGTGGGGCAAGGGTTGCACTCGGCGTCGAGGTGAGGGGAGTGGCGACGTACTGGGCCTGCCCACCGTCACGGTGGGGTGGCACCACCATCCTTCTCGCGATGCCGTTGGCGACACGAGAACCCTGTTCCTTTCGCACGATGTGCAGGCACAGATCGATTCCTGCCGCGGTGCCTGCGCTGGTGAACACCGGATCTTCGTCCACGTACAACACGTCCGGATCGACCTTGGCTTCCGGATACGTCTGGGCAAGCCTCTCTGCGTGCCGCCAATGCGTCGTGCATCGCCTTCCGTCCAGTAGTCCAGCCGCGCCGAGGACAAACGCTCCGGTGCACAGGCTCGCCACCTTGGCGCCCCGGGCTACGGCCTCGTTGAGTTTGACCAGCAGGGGATCGACACTCGAGTCGGGACTCGGTGAGCACATGTACGCGTCGCCGGCGTCGTAGGTTCCGCCGGCGGAAACGACGATGAGGTCGGCGTCGTCGAGAGAATCGAGGTTGTACGGAACATCGATGTTGTAACCGAACCGCGTTCGGATCGGGCCCGGAACTGCGGCGATCAGCGAGAAGTCGTACGTGGGGAGGCCGTCGTCGGATCGGTCGAAGCCGAAGACTTCACATGCCACGCCGAGTTCAAACGCCTCGGTCATCGGCATCAGTGGGACCACCACTTTCGCGAGCATCTTTCGAGTGTGACAGAAAAACGGGAAAGTGGCAGAAAATCGTCCAAGTCTGGCTTTTCTGCCACTACTGCCACGTGGGACATTCCGTCAGGCTGGACACATGGCAATCATCGTCGTCAGCCTCCTGGTCCTACTGGTCCTGAATGTTCTAGCTCTTGCCGGCCGAACGCCCGACACTCGTCACGACGTCAGTCCGCACGGAGACTTCACCCTTTGAGGGCACGTCTGGCCTTTCAATACACCGCAGCTGCGGTGGTGTGGGGAGCCAGTTTCCTCTTCATGAAGATCGGGCTCGAAGGTCTGTCCTTCACGCAGGTAGTTTTGTGGCGCTTGGTCTTCGGTGCGCTCGCGCTGGTTCTCGTGTCAGCGGTCAGCCGGATCGGCCTACCGAGGGAATTTCGTGTCTGGAAGCACCTGGCTTTTCTCGCAGCGACGCAATGCATCGTGCCGTGGCTGCTGTTCAGTTGGGCGGAGCAGGACATGTCCTCGGGACTCGCGAGCATCTACAACGCCACCACGCCACTGATGACTATGGCTGTCTCCCTTGCCTTTCTGCCGGGGGAGACGCTGACGCGGTACAAGTCGCTGGGGTTGCTTCTCGGATTCAGTGGGGTGCTGATCGTGTTGGCGCCGTGGAATCTCGGCGTTGGCGGAAGTGTGAGTGCTCAGGTCGCTTGCCTGGGAGCGACTGCGTCGTACGGGATTTCGTTTGTCTACCTCAGGCGTTTCGTGCTTCCTCTCGGCGTCGACACCCGTACGGTCGCGCTTGTGCAGATCAGTATCGGTGCTTTCGTGATGGTTCTGGCCTCTCCGGTCGTCGCAAACACGCCGATGCACCTCACGCCGGCAGTTGTCCTGTCGATGATTGCTCTAGGCGCACTGGGGACCGGGCTCGCATTCATCTGGAACACCAATGTCGTTCAGGGGTGGGGGCCGACTGCGGCGTCCACCGTCACTTATCTCAGTCCAGTGGTGGGCGTCGCTCTCGGCGCAATAGTCTTGGACGAAAGCGTTGGCTGGAATCAGCCGGTTGGTGCGCTGGCGGTGATCGCGGGAATCCTGGTGACCCGACGTGCAACCCGCTCTGTCACACCGGCGGTGTCAGTAACCATTCCGTCTTCTGTTCGCCGTCCCAGCGCCTGATCCCGCCGCTGCGCCCTTGAATCACGTCGGTGCCGAGCAGGGCGATGGCTTCACCCAGACGTGCAGGTTCGACGCGTCGGGCGAGCGTCACGTGAGGCGTCCACGCGCCGGGCTCGACGTGGGCGGGAAGTGCCGTCGAGCCAACTGTTGACTCGGCTATTTCTCGGTGCAGGTGAAGGAGTGCACGCGAAGGAACAACCGAGCGCGCCAAGACCATCTGCTTGCCGCCGAACACGACGTAGCCACCCAGCCGGACCTCGAAGTCCGGGGCCGAGAAGCGCCGCACCAACAGTTCGTCGATCTCCGCGGGGATCTCACGGGCGACGAACAGCGTGATGTGCGGACGGTTGGACGGGCTGTGATGAGAGGCCTGACTCGGTAGTCCGGCGTCGGCGAGAAGCTGCCATTGTGCTCGCACTGCCGACTCACTCACCGGATCGAGGAGCAATTCCACCGACTGGACCATGGTGAGCAATGATTGCCTGATGACAGGTGCGAGCGCAATCGGTACTCCGGCCATGCGGCTGGGACTCATGCACGGCGACGGAATCGGCCACGAAATCGTCCCGGCGACACGGCAGATCGTGGATGCGGCGCTGTCATCGGTTCATGCTCCGCCCGTCGAGTGGGTCGAGCTTCCGCTCGGGAGTACGGCCATCGACACTCACGGCACGCCAATTCCCGACGAAACCATCGATGCGTTGGGTCAGCTGCAAGGCTGGATCCTCGGACCCCATGACAGCGCGTCGTATCCCGAGAGGTTTCGCGGACAACTCACCCCCGGCGGCGTCATCCGGAAAAAGTTCGAGTTGTTCGCGAACATCCGACCGGCAGCAGCGTTCCCCGGCGTCAAGGCGATGGTTCCCGACATGGATCTGGTGATCGTCCGCGAGAACACCGAGGGGTTGTACGCGGATCGGAACATGGCAGTGGGCAGCGGCGAATTCATGCCGACGCCCGACATCGCCCTGGCCGTCGGTGTGTTCACCCGCGCTGCATGCGAACGGATCGCACGCACTGCCTTCGCGTTGGCGTCGCGTCGGCGCAATCACGTCACGATCGTCCACAAGGCCAACGTCCTGACACTGACCACCGGCCTCTTCCGCGACGCCTGCCGAACCGTCGCCGCGGAGTACCCCCACGTAGTCGTCGACGACGAGCACGTCGACGCGATGGCGGCGCACCTCGTTCGACGCGGCGGAGACTTCGACGTCGTGGTGACCGAAAACATGTTCGGCGACATTTTGTCGGATCTGGCGGGCGAGCTGTCCGGTTCACTCGGAACCGCGCCGTCGATCAACGCTTCCGAGACGCAGGTCATGGCTCAGGCTGCGCACGGAGCAGCACCCGACATTGCCGGGAAGAACCGGGCGAACCCGACGGCACTGTTCCTCTCGAGTGCGATGATGCTCGACTGGCTCGGTGATGCGCGCGGAGATCGGTTGTTGTCTGCGGCGGCACGCCGCATTTCAGACGCGGTTCGTACGACCATCGCGTCGGGTATCGCGACCGCCGACCTCGGCGGTTTGGCATCGACCAGCGAATTTTCCGAAGTCGTGTACGCACACACTCTGCGTCGCTGATTCTTGTACGACAGGCCGGAATCTTGCGAAGTCGGCGACGGTGGAACTCCTGCCGTAACCTACCGTTCGACTGAATTTCGGATGGACGTTGCAAGTGCGGCGATCGACGAGTGGAGAGCAGAGTCGTGGTCGATGAAAACGCACGGGCACCAAGGCCACGTGGCGTGGGTTATGGCTCGAGCAGTGGCGGGCGTATCCGCACCAACGTGGTGCGAGTCCTGTTGGTGGGCTTGATCGTCGCACTGTGCGGCGGATGTGTCACCAACAACGAGGGTCTCGTTCCGGAAGGGCCGCCACTTGATGTCCAGAAGGTGCCCGAGATCGCCGCTCTTCTGCCGTCTAAGGTCACGGATTCGGGCAAGCTGCAGGTCGGCGTCAACATTCCGTACGCGCCAAACGAATTCAAGGACGCGGACGGCAACATCGTCGGTTTCGACGTCGACCTGATGAATGCCGTTGCCGCCGTTCTCGGTGTCGAAGCTGTCTTCAACCAAGCCGACTTCGACAAGATCATCCCCGCTATCCAGTCGGGAAGCTACGACCTCGGCATGTCTTCGTTCACCGACTCCAAGGAACGCGAGAAGACGGTCGACTTCGTCACGTACTACAGCGCAGGTATCCAGTGGGCGCAACGGCCGGACAAGCCAGTCGATCCGAACAACGCATGCGGGCTTCGGGTGGCGGTGCAGACCACGACCACCGAGGACATCGACGAGGTGCCTGCCAAGAGCGAGGCATGCGTGGCCGAGGGCAAGCCCCCGATCGACAAGATCAAGTACGACAGCCAGGACGACGCGGCCAACGCGCTCATCCTCGGTCGAGTCGACGCGCTGTCCGCTGATTCGCCAGTGACCGGCTATGCGATCAAACGGAGCAAGGGCCGGATGGAAGCTGCGGGAGAACCGTTTGATTCGGCGCCGTACGGCTGGCCGATCGTGAAGGGTTCCGCCCTTGGGCCCGCCCTGCAGCAGGCAATGCAGTACCTGATCGACAACGGCGTCTATCAACAGATCGCGCAGACCTGGAGTGTCGAGGCCGGCGTCATCGAAGTATCCAAGATCAACGGCGCGGAAAGCTGATGAACATGACAACAACTGAGACCGGCGATCCGGTGCCGATCAAGGCGATTCCACTACGCAGACCTGGTCGTTGGATTGCCGCGGTCGTCGTCGTGGTCCTCTTCGGACTGTTCGTTTACGGCGCGGCGACCAACGAAGCCTTTGCATGGGGGACTTACGGTCAGTATCTGTTCGACAAACGGATCTCCGCTGGTGCGTGGACAACGATCCAGCTGACGGTGCTGGCAATGGTGATCGCGATCGTCCTCGGTGTGATTTTGGCAGTCATGCGACTTTCTCCCAACCCGGTGCTTCGCGCCGCGGCCTGGGGCTATCTGTGGATCTTTCGAGGAACCCCTGTCTACGTGCAGTTGGTCTTCTGGGGCCTGTTCCCGTCGATCTACAAGAGCATCGATCTCGGTATTCCCTTCGTACATCAGTTTGCGCACATCAATCTCCAGGACTTGCAGGCAGCGTTTCTGTTTGCGGTGATCGGTTTGGCACTGAACGAGGCTGCATACATGGCCGAGATCGTCCGTGCCGGCGTGAGTTCGGTCAACGAGGGCCAGACCGAAGCATCTGTTGCATTGGGTATGACGTGGAGTCAGACGATGCGCCGAACCGTACTACCGCAGGCGATGCGCGTCATCATTCCGCCGACCGGTAACGAAGTCATCAGCATGCTCAAGACCACCTCGCTCGTGACGGCGGTCCCTTACAGCTTCGAGTTGTACGGTCGAGCGCGCGATATCTCGGGCGCCAACTTCGAGCCGATTCCCCTGTTGATGGTGGCGGCAACGTGGTACCTCGCGATCACGAGTCTGCTCATGATCGGGCAGTACTACGTCGAGCGTCACTATTCGAAGGGCGCAACCCGAGCACTGACCACACGCCAGCTTCAGGCACTGGCCGACGCGCAAGGAAAAGCTACGGTAGTGGAAACGCTTCCGGATACCCCCGGAGGAGAACGCAAATGACACCCATGGTGAAAGCAGACCGAGTTTGTAAGAACTTCGGCGCACTGGAGGTTCTGAAAGGGATTTCGCTCGAAATCGACCCTGGCCAGGTCCTCTGCCTGGTCGGTCCGTCCGGGTCGGGCAAGTCGACGTTCTTGCGCTGCATCAATCACCTCGAGCAGGTCAACGCCGGCCGACTGTACGTCGACGGCGACCTGGTGGGTTACTCGGAGAAGAACGGCAAACTGTACGAACTCCACCCGCGAGCAGCGGCCAAACAACGCCGCGACATCGGGATGGTGTTTCAGCACTTCAACCTGTTCCCGCACCGCACCGCTCTCGAGAACATCATCGAAGCGCCGACGCAGGTGAAGCGCGTCAGTAAGAAGAAGGCTGTCGAACGAGCGAAGGACCTCCTCGATCAGGTCGGGTTGAGCGCTAAAGCCAACGCCTACCCGGCCCAGTTGTCGGGTGGTCAGCAGCAAAGAGTTGCCATCGCCCGCGCTCTCGCGATGGACCCGAAGCTCATGCTGTTCGACGAGCCGACGTCCGCGCTCGACCCCGAACTCGTCGGTGAAGTTCTCACTGTGATGAAGCAATTGGCCAAAGAAGGCATGACGATGGTGGTCGTCACCCACGAGATGGGTTTCGCCCGCGAGGTCGCAGATCAGTTGGTGTTCATGGACGGGGGAGTTGTGGTCGAGGCAGGCGAGCCCCGGGAACTCCTGGCCAATCCGCAGCACGATCGGACCAAGGCGTTCCTGTCGAAGCTGCTGTAGTCGTCAGGGTTTGACGGCGCTGAAAATTGCAGTGCCCGGAAAGAGTTGGCCGCGCAGGGGACTCCACTGTCCCCATTCGCGGTCCAACCACTCCGGCCATTCGGGCTCGATGATGTCGCGCACCTGAAGTCCGGCCGCGACGATCTCACGAACCCGGTCGCCGATGGTGCGGTGATGCTCGACGTAGGTGGGGACTCCGTTGTCATCGACCTCGACATACGGAGTGCGGTCGAAGTACGGGAGGGTCGCGGTCAAGCCCTTCGGCCCGGGATCGTCGGGGAAGATCCATCGGATCGGATGGTTGACGGCAAAGACCCACGATCCGCCGGGACGCAGAACCCGGGCGACTTCGTTCATCACTCGCTGCGAATCGGCAACGAACGGGACGGCGCCGAACGCGGAACAGACGATGTCGAAACTCTCGTCGGCAAACGGCAGGAGTTCCGCACTTGCCTGAATCAACGGGACTGCCGGTCCGCCGGCATTCATCGCGTCCTGCCCGCGGGCGAGCATCCCCATCGAGATGTCGAGACCGACGGCCCGAGCACCGTGTCCGGCGAGCCATCGGGCACACGGCGCCGAGCCGCAACCCACTTCCAATATGTCTTTGTCGACTATGTCGCCGAGTAAGTGGTGATCGCCCTCGTGCAGCCCTTCGGGGCACCAGACGAATTCACCTTCCGCGCTGTTCACGCCCAGAAACTCGCCGTGGGTTCGGTGGTAATCGTCGGCGTCGGCGTCCCACCACGCACGGCTGGCACGGTCGCTGGCACTGGAATCGACACGGACCCGGCCGACGCCGCTGGTACCGAGAATGGAATTGGCGGCGGCATGGCGCTCGTCAGACATGAACAACACAGTAGAACGGGTGATGCGGGCGCAGGGTACCCGGGTTTGCCCGGCAAGATAGCCGACGCGTAGTCTTACTCACGCGAGTGTCTGTCATCCGACCGATTGTCTATACGGGATCTTTACCAAGGTCTCGGAATCAGTTGGACCGAGGGAGCTCGCGGTGCGCTTCCGCGGTGTGGAATGTGATCCGGTATTCGGTTGTTCGTTATTGATGCAGCTGGGTACTTCGATCTAGTACTTCACAAAAGTACTTCCAACATTTGTACGCCACAGTTGCGCATCTCGTCCGACAAAATCCATCAACCGACCACAACTCGTCCGGAGCAATTCAACATATGCCCTCCACAACCGTCACCTCGCCGCAGGTTGCCATTAACGACATTGGCTCCGCCGAGGACTTCCTCGCCGCCATCGATGCCACGATCAAGTACTTCAACGATGGTGACATCGTCGAAGGAACCATCGTCAAGGTCGACCGCGACGAGGTTCTGCTCGACATCGGTTACAAGACCGAAGGCGTCATCCCTTCTCGTGAGCTCTCCATCAAGCACGACGTCGACCCCAACGAGGTCGTCTCCGTGGGAGATGCGGTCGAGGCTCTCGTCCTCACCAAGGAGGACAAAGAAGGTCGACTGATCCTGTCGAAGAAGCGCGCTCAGTACGAGCGTGCCTGGGGCACCATCGAGGAGCTCAAGGAGAAGGACGAGGCCGTCAAGGGCACCGTCATCGAGGTCGTCAAGGGCGGCCTCATCCTTGACATCGGTCTTCGTGGCTTCCTCCCCGCTTCGCTCGTCGAAATGCGTCGCGTCCGCGACCTCCAGCCGTACGTCGGCAAGGAGATCGAGGCCAAGATCATCGAGCTCGACAAGAACCGCAACAACGTGGTCCTGTCGCGCCGCGCATGGCTCGAGCAGACTCAGTCCGAGGTTCGCAGCGAATTCCTGCACCAGCTCCAGAAGGGCCAGGTCCGCAAGGGCGTCGTGTCCTCCATCGTCAACTTCGGTGCATTCGTGGACCTGGGCGGCGTAGACGGTCTGGTTCACGTTTCCGAGCTGTCTTGGAAGCACATCGATCACCCGTCCGAGGTTGTCGAGGTCGGCACCGAGGTCACCGTCGAGGTTCTCGACGTCGACCTGGACCGCGAGCGCGTCTCCCTGTCGCTCAAGGCAACGCAGGAAGATCCGTGGCGTCAGTTCGCCCGCACGCACGCCATCGGCCAGATCGTGCCCGGCAAGGTCACGAAGCTGGTTCCGTTCGGTGCATTCGTGCGCGTCGAAGAGGGAATCGAAGGCCTCGTTCACATCTCGGAGCTCGCTGAGCGCCACGTCGAGGTTCCGGACCAGGTTGTCGGCGTCGGCGACGATGCACTCGTCAAGGTCATCGACATCGACCTCGAGCGTCGTCGTATCTCGCTGTCGCTGAAGCAGGCCAACGAGGATTACAACGCCGAGTTCGATCCGTCCAAGTACGGCATGGCCGACTCGTACGACGAGCAGGGCAACTACATCTTCCCCGAGGGCTTCGATCCCGAGACCAACGAATGGCTCGAGGGCTTCGACAAGCAGCGCGAAGAGTGGGAGAACCGCTACGCCGAGGCTGAGCGTCGTCACAAGATGCATACCACTCAGATGGAGAAGACCGCTGCAGACGAGGCCGCTGAGGCTGCCACCGCTGCTGCCGGCTACTCCTCGGAGACGGCTGCTGCAGACGATGCTGAGGCTCCGGCTGCTGCCGGCTCCGCTCCGGCAGAGTCCGCTGGCGGATCGCTTGCCAGCGATGCGCAGCTCGCCGCACTTCGCGAGAAGCTGTCGGGCAACGCATAAGGATTACCGCTTGATCTGATCAAGCGAGATCTGTGAAGAACCCCGCCCCTGCACTTGCAGGGGCGGGGTTCTTTTCTCGGTCAGGTACCACTGGCGCGCGAAGAACTCAGTGAGTGAACACAGAAATGACCGGCACCGTAGGGTTGCCGGTCATTTTGTACTTCGTGAAAAAACTCAGTTTGCGGGAGCAGGCACCCAGTAGGTGGCGGTCGCTTCGGCTGTGCGCTTACGCATCGATGCGAAGCTGTGTCGGCCTTGGCTCACGAGCATCGTGAACCACGTACGACGGTGCTCTGCCAGGGCAAAAGCAACTTCGGGAAACTCTATGCAGTGCACGCCGTTCGGCATTCCGAGGCGGTGCTGACCGTGATGGTCGCGATCTGCTCGCATGGCGTCCACTTTCTCGAGAAGGTGCAGGTACAGGTGCGTTCGCTAGAACATAACCGCACGGTCACCGAAATTGTGGTATTTGAGCCTCGAACGCCTCGGCGTGTTCGATCGGTAGGCGTGTCTCAATCTCTCGGGCGCGGAGATGAGAGACTGTCGAGTGTGTTGAGAGTAGGCCTCACTGGAGGCATCGGAGCCGGTAAGTCGACAGTGTCGAAAATCCTCAGCGAACTGGGAGCCGTCATCGTCGACGCCGACCTGATCGCCCGAGAAGTGGTCGAGCCCGGTACTCCTGGCCTGGCCGCTCTGGTCGATGCATTCGGCGACGGGATTCTGTCCGAGGACGGCAGCCTCAACCGCCCCGCGCTGGCCTCGTTGGCGTTTGCCGACGACACGTCACGCGGAACTCTCAATGGCATCCTCCATCCACTTATCGGTGCGCGGACGATGGAGCAGATCTCGTCTGCGCCGTCGGATGCAGTGCTCGTTCAAGACATTCCGCTGTTGGTCGAGGGTTCGATGGCGCCGGCGTTCAACCTGGTCGTCATCGTCTACGTCGACGAGGAGGAACGAGTTCGACGCTTGGTGGGCTCACGCGGCATGCCGGAATCCGACGCTCGTGCGCGCATCGCAGCGCAGGCACATGACGATCAGCGTCGTGCGGTTGCCGACGTGTGGCTCGACAACAGCGGAGAGCCGGGTTCACTCGACGACGTGGTCCGCGACCTGTGGGCGAATCGACTTGTACCTTTCGAGAAGAACCTCCGCGAGCGCACGGTAGTACGTGCACTGCCGGAGCTGGCTCCAGCTGACCCGTCGTGGCCGGCACAGGCCGAACGGATCATCGGCCGGTTGTCGCTGGCGTCCGGCGACCGCGCGCGCCGTATCGATCACATCGGATCGACCGCGGTGCCTGGTCTCGATGCCAAGGACGTGATCGACATTCAGATCACTGTCGAGCACCTCGGCGTTGCCGACGACCTCGCGGAAGATCTGGCCGCTGCCGGGTTCCCCCGGATCGAGCACATCGTCGCCGACGACCCGAAACCGTCGTACCTCGGTGGTGAAACCGATCCGGCGGTGTGGGCAAAGCGGATTCACGGCAGTGCCGATCCAGGGCGCCGCGCGAACATTCACATTCGGGTGGACGGTTGGCCCGGTCAGCAGTTCGCGATCCTCTTCCGCGACTGGCTTCGCGCCGATGCGTCGGCGCGTGCCGAGTATGCAGAACTCAAGGTCAAGGCAGCCGAGAGTGCCGCAGGCATCGACGACTACGCCGCTGCGATCGACGCCTACCTGGGAGTCAAGACGCCGTGGTTCGACGCCGCTTTCCACCGGGCGTGGGAGTGGGCCGAGAAATCAGGCTGGTCCCTCTAACCGCTCAGCGCCACGTGACCGGCATGCCCACCGAGGTGAGCCAGGCGTCGAGATCGTGACCGTGGGCGGCGATGCCGTCGATAGCGCGGGCCGCGTTCAGCATCGCGCGCTCTGACGTCTTCGGGTCGAGAATCCCGGCGCTGTTCGCCTCGAGCAATTCGTCGACGTCGAGCAATTCGACGCTGTGTCCGGTCTGCACGATCAGGTCGAGGTAGTGGTCCTCGGAGGTCCAGACATGCTCGCCGCGGATGAAGTCGCCGATGTCGACATAGAAATCCCAGTCGCGGACATGCTCTGGTGTGAAGTGGAAAATCGATGCTCGAATTCCGAGTTCGGGAATGATCCAGGACTCCAGGTAGTGAAACCGGGGATGGTCGGCGTGGCGCGCCATGTACAGCCCCCACGGTTCTTCGCGGTAGTGCTCGACCGGGCGAACGAAACCCTTGGGATCGACGTTGGTGCGAGCTGCGATGTCGAAGGTTTCGACCTTCGGCCGGTGAATGTGGGGACGTTCCTCGCTCATGGTCGAAGAACCTACCGCCGAACTGCATTTTCGGCTGAACGCGGACGAGCAGGCATTGTGTCGGTGGGTGCGCCTACCCTGGTTTCATGGCGTTTGCTTCCGAACATCCCGTGGTCGCGCATTCCGAGTTTCGGCCGGTTGGTGACATCGAGCGCTCAGACGCGCGCTTCGAGGTCGTCAGCCCGTACGAACCGGCAGGCGATCAGCCGGCAGCTATCGCCGAGCTTGAAAAACGGATCAATGAGGGAGAGAAGGACGTTGTCCTCCTCGGTGCGACCGGTACCGGTAAGTCCGCGACAACAGCGTGGTTGATCGAAAAGCTGCAGCGCCCGGCTTTGGTGATGGCTCCGAACAAGACCTTGGCGGCTCAGCTCGCGAACGAGCTTCGGGAAATGCTTCCCAACAACGCGGTCGAGTACTTCGTCTCGTACTACGACTACTACCAACCCGAGGCGTACATCGCCCAGACGGACACTTACATCGAGAAGGATTCGTCGGTCAATGACGACGTCGAGCGGCTTCGCCACTCGGCAACGTCCAGCCTTCTGTCACGACGGGATGTGGTCGTGGTGGCCTCGGTGTCGTGCATCTACGGCCTCGGTACACCGCAGTCGTATCTCGATCGCTCGATTCAGCTCGACGTCGGTGTCGAGGTACCGCGCGACGCGTTCCTCCGTCTGCTCGTCGACGTTCAGTACAACCGCAACGACATGGCGTTCACGCGAGGTTCGTTCCGCGTGCGCGGCGACACGGTCGAGATCATTCCTTCCTACGAAGAGTTGGCGGTCCGCATCGAATTCTTCGGTGACGAGATCGAGGCGCTGTACTACCTACATCCACTGACCGGGGACATCGTTCGCCAGGTCGACACGGTTCGCATCTTCCCGGCGACGCACTACGTCGCCGGTCCTGAACGCATGGAGCGTGCAGCCAAGGACATCGAGGCGGAACTGGAAGAGCGACTCGCGGAACTCGAGGGCAAGGGCAAGCTTCTCGAAGCTCAGCGTCTGCGCATGCGAACGCAGTACGACCTAGAGATGATCAAGCAGGTCGGATTCTGCTCCGGCATCGAGAACTACTCGCGCCACATCGACGGCCGTGGCCCCGGAACTGCCCCCGCAACTTTGATCGACTATTTCCCCGAAGATTTCCTGCTGGTCATCGACGAGTCACATGTGACCGTTCCGCAGATCGGCGCCATGTACGAGGGCGATATGTCGCGCAAGCGCAACCTGGTCGAATTCGGATTCCGGCTACCGTCGGCAACCGATAACCGCCCTCTGACTTGGGAAGAATTCAGTAAGAGGATCGGTCAGACCGTCTACCTGTCGGCGACGCCCGGTAAGTACGAGTTGGGTCAGTCCGGCGGTGAGTTCGTCGAGCAGGTGATTCGCCCGACCGGATTGATCGATCCCGAGGTCATCGTCAAACCCACCAAGGGGCAGATCGACGATCTCGTTCACGAGATCCGTGAGCGTGCCGAACGTGACGAGCGTGTGCTGGTCACGACGTTGACCAAGAAGATGTCGGAAGACCTGACCGACTACCTTCTCGAACTCGGAATTCGCGTCCGGTATCTGCACTCGGATATCGATACGCTCCGGCGAGTCGAGCTGCTCCGGCAGCTCCGCCTGGGCGAGTACGACGTGTTGGTCGGCATCAACCTCCTGCGTGAGGGACTCGACCTCCCCGAGGTGTCGCTGGTCGCGATCCTCGATGCCGACAAGGAAGGCTTCCTTCGTAGCTCCACCAGCCTCATTCAGACGATCGGTCGAGCGGCTCGAAATGTGTCCGGCCAAGTACACATGTATGCGGACAAGATCACCGCATCCATGGCGCAGGCCATCGAGGAAACCGAGCGGCGACGCGAGAAGCAGGTCGCCTACAACGAGAAGATGGGCGTCGACCCACAACCTCTACGCAAGAAGATCGCGGACATTCTCGATCAGGTGTACGAGGAGGCAGAGGACACAGCGGCGTCCGTGGACGTCGGTGGTTCGGGTCGCAATGCGACGCGTGGTCGGCGTGCGCAGGGCGAGGCCGGTCGTGCGGTCAGTGCGGGTGTGTACGAGGGGCGCGACACCAAATCGATGCCTCGGGCCGAATTGGCAGATCTGGTCAAGGAACTCACCGATCAGATGATGAACGCTGCACGCGACCTTCAGTTCGAGTTGGCTGGGCGATTGCGAGACGAAATCTCGGATTTGAAGAAGGAGCTCCGAGGGATGGACGCCGCGGGTCTCAAGTAGGTCGCCTCGCGTGGGTTCGTGCTCTCGACCGCTACGGTTTCAGGTATGGATGCACAGACTGCAGGCAAGACCGCGCGGACTCTCGAACTTCTCCACTCGTTGGCGTACTTCGTCCCGGAGACGGAGAAGGAGCTTGTCGGCGTCGGGTTGGAGCCCGGCCGAATGGTGTACTTCGCGGGGCGATCAGCACCGCTCGGCGCTCCACCGGCGACTGTCGTCACGGCCACCTTCTTCAACTTCAATCCCGAACTGATCGCCAGCGTCATCCCACGTGCCTGGGAATTGGCAAGGCCCACAGAGGTTGTCGCCGCGCGGTATCGGGCAATCGACGCGGCGTACGTCCGCCTGTTCGGTGCGGACGTGACAGGATCGGCAGACATGGCCGAGGCCGCCGAACTCGTGTCGATCGCGGCTCAGAACATACCCGGAGTGGACGGCCGCCCCCTGTACGCGGGTTGGGCGTCGCTCGACTGGCCGACCGAACCGCACCTGCGTTTCTGGCACGCGCTGACACTGCTGCGTGAGTATCGCGGCGACGGCCACATTGCGGCTCTTCAGACCGCGGGATTGAACGGCCTGGACGCGTTGATCACGCACACCGCGACGGGAATCGGGTTTCAGCGTAAGTTCGCGCAGACTCGCCGCGGATGGTCGCAGGAACAGTGGGACGAGGCCGTCGAGAGTTTGAAGGACCGCGAACTGCTGGATCGTTCGTCCGGTGCACTGACCGAGGACGGGCAGGAACTGCGTGACGTCGTCGAAGACCTGACTGACGACCTCGCTTTGGCTCCGTGGGATGCGCTGGGTGAGGAGGGTGCCAAGCGGTTGCTGGAATTGGCGACGCCGTGGCGTACCGCCCTGGTCGAGCAAGAAGTTTTTCCGGCGGCGCTGTTCGGGCCCCGCTTCGGCAAACTTCGCTGAGTGGTCACCGCCGCACAAATGTGTCTGTGACGAAGAATCACATTCATTGTGGGCTTGTGGCGTGTACTGCAAATAACACTATCCGCGGCACAATCCCGCTAATGTCAGCGCAGCGGTTGTCGAGCGGGCGCAACAGCGTTGCGCCCGGTGCCGGCCGTACCGTCCGTCCCGTAACCATGGAGGAATGAATGAGTGCCTACCGGACCGTTGTCGTAGGAACCGATGGCTCCGAGTCGTCACTGAAGGCAGTCGACAGAGCTGCCGCCATTGCCAGTGGCTCGGACGCTCAGCTCGTCATCGCGTGTGCGTACTACCCGGCTGATCCCAAGGACGTGAGCGCTGCCGCTGATGCGTTGGGTAACGAGGCCTACCAGGTCACCGGTTCCGCTCCGACCTACGAGATCCTTCGCACCGCTCGTGAGCGCGCACATGCCCAGGGTGCAAAGGATGTTGTCGAGCGCGCTATCGTCGGCGCTCCCGTCGAATCGCTTCTCGCTTTGCTCGACGAGGTCAAGGGTGACTTGCTGGTCGTCGGAAATCGCGGATTGAACACACTGACCGGGCGTCTGCTCGGATCGGTGCCTTCCGATGCGGCGCGCAAGGCGACATCCGATGTCCTGATCGTGCACACCGTTCGCTGACCTACCGGCAGTAGTCGGCCTCGGCCGCATCGACGAACACTTCAGCCAGCTGATCGGCGCTGGGGGGCGTTGTCGATGCGGCCGAGTCGTTTCCGGTGGTGACCATCGGTTCGCTCGCGCCGTTCAGCGATACCGTCCGCAGATTCGCGATGATCATCGCTCGATCCGTGCCGGCCGCGAGTTGCTGGCAGACGCCGTCACCGAGCGCCTGCAACATGTCGTCGGAAAAGGCGGGCTTGACCCCCGTAGACGCGAGCGCCGCCCGCAACCGTTCGGCATCGTCTACCGGTTTTTCGGTCGGTGCGGCAGCAACGGCAGCGATGTCGTCGCTTCCTGCAGCAGCCGTTGAACTCGAATCATCCTCTGAACAACCGGCTGTCACCGCCGCAAGCATCCCGACACCGATCACCACGCGAGCGATCTTGCGGAAGGGTGCGGCGGAACTTGCGGGCAGGCCAAGCACGAGGGGTCATTCCTTCAGTCGTCGACACAAATTGGGGTGACACCACGATTCGTGGTGTCACGCACGAACCTACTCCGTGAGGCTCACGAATCGAAGGCCAACTCTGCTGCCGCGACGCCGTCGAGAACCGCGGGGAGCGACTCGACGTGAATGATGCCGAGCCTCTGGGTAGCGCGGGTCAACGCGACGTAGAGGTCGTTCATTCCGCGTGGTGACTCGTCGAGAATGTCGGCAGGTTCGACGATCAACACGGTGTCGAACTCGAGTCCCTTGACGTCCTTGACCGACAGGACACTTACGGTCTCACTCGCAATGCCCGCCAGATCGGCAACGACCTCGGAACCGGCGATCACTGCGGTGATACCGGGATGCGACTCGGACTCGATGCAACGGCGCACGGTCGATTCCAATTCTTCGGCAGTGGTCTTGAGTGCCCACGGCGCGAATCCGCTGTCGCGTACCGACCGGGGCACGGATTGCTCCGGGTCGATCTCTTCGAGCACACGGTGCGCGACATCCATGATCTCCGAGGGAGTTCGGTAGTTGACGGTCAGTTCGGTGAGCTTCCAGCGCTTGGCGACGTAAGGCTCGAGAATCTTCTGCCAGGACGAGGTTCCCGCGGGATCACCGGTCTGAGCTGTATCGCCGACCAACGTCATCCAGCGATTCGGTATGCGCCGCATCAGCATTCGCCACGCCATTTCGGAGAGCTCTTGGGCTTCGTCGACGATCACGTGACCGTAGGTCCAGGTTCGGTCGCCGGCAGCGCGTTCTGCCGTGGTCTGGCGCTGGCCCTGATCGTGGCGCTGGGCGAGTTGGCTGGCGTCGATCAAGTCGTACGCCATCAAGATCTCGGGGTCCAGCTCGTCTTCGAGATCCTGTGGTGCAGAGCCGGTGAGGATGTCGAGGGCGCCCTGGGCGTCGGCGATCTGCGCGCGCCATTCACGTTGTGCGCGTTCGCGTTCGGCGGCATCGTCGACTCCGAGGATCTCGGCCAGTTCATCGAGGAGGGGAGCGTCTGCCGCACTGAAACCCGGTCCGACGCTCTGCAGAAGCTCGTCGCGTTGGGCGTCGTCGAGTTGCGGCGCTGCCTTGGCCAACCTCGCCGGAGAGGTCCACAGTTCCGCGAGGATTTGCTGCGGCGACAATTCAGGCCACAGCTTTCCGATGGCGGACATGATGTCCGCGTCCTCACGCATCTCGTCGCGAATGTCGGCGATGTCGTCCCGACTGAGGAGTGAGCCGCCGTCCACGAGGTTGCCGCCGATGAGATCGGCCATCTGCAGTGCCAACGCCTCGATGACTGCTGCCACGAAGATCGGGCGCGCCAGGTTGTGTGGGCGACGCGACGACCGAGCACGTCCGCGAGCCTTCGTGACAGTCTTGCGATCCAGCTTCAAGTCGTACGTGTCGAATCGAAGGGTGATCGGCTTCGACGGGACTTCCTGCCGATCCCGGACGGCGTTCTTGAGTACGTCGAGGATCGCGAGGGAACCCTTGATCTCACCGGCGGCGAGGGAATCCGTTCGAGTCGCACGCACTCCGGGGTACAGGTCCCCGATCGTCGAGAGCAGAACTCCGGTCTCACCGAGTGAAGGAAGGACCTGGCTGATGTAGTCGAGGAACGTCGCGTTCGGCCCGATGATGAGAACACCGGCCTTGGCCAGTTGCTGGCGGTAGGTGTAGAGCAGGAACGCGGCACGGTGAAGTGCGACCGCGGTTTTGCCGGTGCCCGGACCGCCCTGGACCACCAGAACGCTTTTGTGCTCGGAGCGGATGATGGCATCCTGCTCACTCTGAATGGTCTCGACGATGTCGTTCATCTGACCCGTACGCGCTGCGTTCAGAGCGTCCAGGAGTGCGCTCTCACCGGCGACGCCACCGGCTTCGGTCACCACGCCGGCGGCTCGGGCAGCGTCGAGGTCCAGGTATTCGTCGTTGATTCCGGTGACTGTTCGGCTCCGACTGCGGATATGGCGTCGTCGCTTGACGCCCTCAGGTGCCGCGGGCGTCGCCAGATAGAACGGGCGTGCCATCGGAGCTCGCCAGTCGAGCAGTAGCGTTTCGTAGTCGTTGTCGGTGTCCAGAATTCCGAGTCGGCCGACGTAGCGTCGCTCGTCGTCGAAGTCGATGCGTCCGAAACACATTCCGTTCTCGGCTGCGTCGTACTTGGCGAGATCCTCGGTGTACATGGCATTGAAGGATTCGCGTTCACTGCGTGCTTGCGGGGTTCCGCCGGTCTCGAGGAGGACCGTGCTCAAGCGAGTTTGGGCATACTTTCGAAGATCGTCGAGACGGGAGTACAACATCGTCACGTACTGCTGCTCGAGCTCTTGCTCGTTCAGTGACGGGTCCGCGTCGGGCAAAGGATCTCCTAGGCTTGATGAGAAATTCACGCGCTGCAAAAGCGCCAAGACAGTCTAGTTCCCCCAGATGAACTGCCGCATAGATACAGGTCAGGCCACCCGAAGGTGGCCTGACCGTGTTTTCGGTGCACTCAGTGCGTCAATTCGTCCTTCTTGGCGCGAGCCTTTTCGAGCGCCTTCTCGGCGCGCTTTCGGGCACGCTTACCCAGTACCTCGGTCTGCTCCGACGCCGTTTCGGCCCACTCGTTGCTCTTTTCGAGCGCGAGTTCGGCGAACTCGGAGCTGCGCTTGCTCGCCAGCTCTGCCAGTTCGGCGCTGCGCTCGCGTGCGGTCTCGGCCAGTTCGGAGCCGCGCTTCTGCGCGACTTCGAGGATGTCCGGGCCGCGTTCTTTGGCGACCTCTCCGAATTCAGCGGCACGCTTGCTCGCGATCTCCGCGAACTCGGAGCTGCGCTCCTTGGCAAGTTCGAGCCAATCCGTGCCGTGCGCCTTCGCGGTTTCGGCAAGTTCGGAACCGCGTTCGGACGCCACCGACAGAGCGTGTTCGACGCGATCGCTCGTGTGATCGGTCTGCGATGCGACCAACGGAAGTGCCGCGGCGATAGACGCCTGAGCCTTCTTCGCGGCGCGGCGGCCACGCCAGCCGAGCGACGGCTTGCCCTCTGTGTCGACGGACGCGATCATCAGTCCGCCGAGCAGGCTGACGTTCTTGATGAAGTTGGTCCGCTGCATCGCTCGCAGTGACGGATCGGTTTCGTTCCAGAAGTCGTGACCGGCAAGCGTGGTCGGTACCAGGCTCCCCGCGAGGACCAACGACGCGAGACGCGGCGCCTTGCCGGTGGCCAGCAGGGCACCGCCGCCGATCTGGACGGCGGCGTTGATCTTGACGAGTGTTTCCGGATCAGCAGGCACCTTCTGCGTCACTGCTCCTGGCAGCGTCTCGACGGATTTGTCGATCAGCGGTGACGCTTTGGCTGCTCGCTGAGCGGGGTTGCGCAAAGCATCGATTCCCCCGGCGATGAAGATCGTGGAAAGCAGTGGACGAGCAATTCGACGTACCAGCATGTTTCAAGCCTCCCGATGTAGGTTCGTTTTCCACCCTAGCGATCTCACAAGGAATTGGTCCGGTTCGGCGATCCCGCGACGCCTGACCCGGTTGACGGATTCCTGGTCGCCGAAGCGCGCTGTACTGCGTCGATGACTTCTCCACCGATCCGGACACACCGTTCTGAAGTATCCGTTACCGCGTATCCGCATACGGCGTGTTCGAAGGTGTCACACAATGCGCACCGTTCGAGCACGATGGTGTTGTGACCACGAAGGTATCGCTGAGCCGACGCCGTCCGTGGTCTTCGATTTGGGTGCGGCGCCAGCTGCGACTCCAGGGGCGTGGGCCGCTCGCGTGGATGCGATCAACGCCGAAGCGTTGCGCTGTTTTGTCACCGATTGGAACGACGATCCCAACTTCGTCGTTCTGGATTGGCAGCATCCGGGCTACACCTTCGACGCGGAGGCGCATGCTGCCGCGAAAGAGTTGGCGGAGTGGCGTGTCCCGATCTATCCGAACGGCGACTACTACATATTCAGTCGAGACGACTTCACGGAAGGGACCTTCGGCCATCCGTGGGAACGCACGCTGTGTGTGTTCGGGGAACGGATGGTCGAAGGACTCGGCCGGACTCTGTCGACCTGGCTTCCGCGACTTCGCGTCGACGGTGAACAGGTCGACGATGAACAGGTCGATAGTCAGGAAGTCGGCTAGCAGGGTCCAGTACGGAGCAAGCGGAACGTCACCAACCGCGCTCGCGCCATTCCGCCAAGTGCGGGCGCTCGGTACCCAGCGTCGTGTCCTTGCCGTGCCCGGGGTAGACCACAGTCGCGTCGTCGTACCTTCCGAACAGCTTGTTTTCCACGTCGTCGAGCAGGGAAGTGAACTTCTCGGGGTCGGCGGTCTTTCCGACGCCTCCGGGGAAGAGTGAGTCGCCGGTGAAGAGGTGAACCTGCCCGTTCGGTTCGGTCAGAGCCAACGCAATGGAACCGGGCGTGTGGCCGGACAGGTGAATGACGTCGAGGCTCAGATTGCCAACTGTCACCTTGTCACCGTCTTCGAGGAGTACGTCCGGGGTGACGGGAAGGACCTCCGCGTCGAGAGGGTGAGCGGCGGTCGGCACCTTGGTGGCAGCGTGGACGTCCTGCAGAGCCAACCAGTGATCACCGTGTTGGTGGGTGGTGACGATGGAATCGAAAACAGGTGCTTCCTGTTCGATGAGCGCAATGATCTTCTCGGCCTCGTTGGCCGCATCGATCAGGAGAGATTTCCCGGTCGCGGAACAGACGACGAGGTAAGTGTTGTTGTCCATGGGGCCGACCGACATCTTCGTGATGACGGCGCCGTCGACTGTGCGCCGCTGAGGGGCAGAATCGGGGGAGACCTGACCGGTGTAGGAGTCGTCGATCACGATGGGCTGATTCGTCATGAAACGCAGGCTACCTTCGAATAGGGGCAGGTAGAGCGATGGGCTCGCCTGGTGAGAAAAACGTGTCGGTGGCTCGGCCTACGATGACGATCGCTCGAGGACTCGCGTTTGCGAGGCCACTCGAGACTTCTCCGGGGGGACGGCCCCGGACGATTGACAATGAAGGGAATTGGTGTGGCGGATCGCCTGATCGTGCGGGGTGCGCGTGAGCACAATCTGCGAGGAGTCGATCTCGACCTCCCGCGAGACAGCCTGATCGTCTTCACCGGGTTGTCCGGCTCCGGCAAGTCCAGCCTCGCGTTCGACACGATCTTCGCCGAAGGGCAGCGCCGTTACGTCGAGTCACTCTCGGCGTACGCGCGTCAGTTCCTCGGTCAGATGGACAAGCCCGATGTCGATTTCATCGAGGGATTGTCGCCGGCGGTGTCCATCGACCAGAAGTCGACCAACCGCAACCCCCGTTCGACAGTGGGCACGATCACCGAGGTCTACGACTACCTCCGGCTCCTTTATGCCCGCGCAGGTTCGGCGCACTGCCCGGTCTGTGGTGAGAAGATCGCACGTCAGACCCCGCAGCAGATCGTCGACCAGGTGCTCGAGATGGAGGAGGGCATCAAGTTCCAGGTCCTCGCACCAGTGGTCCGTACTCGTAAGGGCGAGTTCGTCGATCTCTTCGATCAGCTCAACACCCAGGGCTACTCGCGTGTGCGCGTCGACGGAGTCGTCCATTCGCTGGCCGATCCGCCGAAGCTCAAGAAGCAGGAAAAGCACGACATCGAAGTAGTGGTCGACCGATTGCAGGTCAAGGCGAGCTCGAAGCAGCGCCTGACCGACTCGGTCGAGACCGCACTTCGATTGGCCGAAGGCATCGTGGTCCTCGACTTCGTCGACCGCGAGGAAAATGCACCTGATCGCGAGCGTCGTTTCTCCGAGAAACTGGCCTGCCCGAATGGCCACGCACTCGCGATCGACGATCTCGAACCGCGCTCGTTCTCCTTCAACTCGCCCTACGGCGCCTGCCCGGAATGCACCGGCCTCGGTATCCGCAAGGAGGTCGACCCGGATCTGGTGGTTCCCGATCCTGACCTGAGTCTCGAAGACGGTGCAATCGCGCCGTGGTCGATGGGCCAGAGTTCCGAGTACTTCGGACGGTTGCTGTCCGGCCTCGGCGACATTCTCGGATTCGACATGAAGACGCCGTGGAACAAGTTGCCGGCGAAGGCCCGCAAAGCGATCCTCGAAGGCAGTGAGGAGCAGGTTCACGTCCGGTACAAGAATCGGTACGGCCGTACCCGTTCTTACTACGCGGAGTTCGAAGGTGTGATGCCGTTCTTGCACCGCCGGCTCGAACAGACCGAATCCGATCAGATGAAGGAACGCTACGACGGGTACATGCGCGACACCCCGTGCCCGGCGTGTGGTGGTGCTCGCCTGCGCCCCGAAATCCTGTCGGTGACTATCGCGGCGGGAGACTTCGGCAGTAAGTCCATCGCCGAGGTCTGTGAACTGTCGATCTCCGATTGCGCGGATTTCCTGAACAGCCTCACTCTCGGCTCGCGTGAAGAGGCCATCGCGGGTCAGGTCCTCAAGGAAGTTCAGGCGCGCCTCGGCTTCCTGCTCGACGTCGGCCTGGAATACCTTTCCCTCTCGCGAGCCGCGGGCACGTTGTCCGGTGGCGAAGCCCAGCGAATTCGCTTGGCAACGCAGATCGGATCCGGACTGGTCGGTGTGTTGTACGTGCTCGACGAGCCGTCCATCGGGCTGCACCAGCGCGACAACCGGCGACTGATCGAAACCCTGACGCGCCTGCGCGACCTCGGCAACACGCTGATCGTCGTCGAACACGACGAAGACACGATCCGTACATCCGACTGGGTGGTCGACATCGGACCGTACGCCGGCGAGCACGGCGGCAAGGTCGTCCACAGCGGACCGTACGAAGAACTGCTGACGTGTGAAGAGTCTTTGACCGGGGCCTACCTGTCGGGTCGCAGCTTCATCGAGGTTCCGGCCATTCGTCGGCCGGTGGATCGCAAACGCCAGGTCACGGTCGTCGGAGCTCGCGAGCACAATCTCGACGGCATCGACGTGAGTTTCCCGCTGGGTGTTCTCACCGCTGTCACCGGTGTCTCCGGTTCGGGCAAGTCGACGTTGGTCAACGACATTCTCGCGACCGTCATGGCGAACAAGCTCAACGGTGCACGCCAGGTGCCTGGCCGTCACACACGAATCAACGGTCTCGATCAGCTGGACAAGCTCGTGCAGGTCGATCAGTCTCCGATCGGCCGGACTCCGCGATCGAATGCGGCGACGTACACCGGTGTGTTCGACAAGATCCGAACCCTGTTCGCGGCCACCACGGAAGCGAAAGTCCGCGGTTACCAGCCCGGTCGATTCTCGTTCAATGTCAAGGGTGGACGCTGCGAAGCGTGCTCCGGCGACGGAACCTTGAAGATCGAGATGAACTTCCTGCCGGACGTGTACGTGCCCTGCGAGGTATGCCACGGCGCTCGGTACAACCGCGAAACGCTCGAGGTCCACTACAAGGGCAAGTCGATCGCCGAGGTACTCGACATGCCCATCGAGGAAGCCGCCGAGTTCTTCCAGCCGGTCACCTCTATTCACCGGTACCTCAAGACGCTGGTCGACGTCGGACTGGGCTATGTCCGACTGGGTCAGCCGGCACCGACCCTGTCCGGTGGTGAGGCGCAGCGCGTCAAGCTGGCCGCCGAGTTGCAGAAGCGGTCCACCGGTCGCACGGTGTACATCCTCGACGAGCCCACCACGGGTCTGCATTTCGAGGACATCCGAAAGCTCCTGATCGTGATCAACGGTCTGGTCGACAAGGGCAACAGCGTGATCGTGATCGAGCACAACCTCGACGTGATCAAGACGTCGGACTGGGTCGTCGACATGGGGCCCGAAGGTGGATCCGGCGGCGGAACCGTTGTGGCGCAAGGTACCCCGGAGGACGTTGCCGCGGTCCCCGAGAGCTACACGGGCAAGTTCCTCAGTGAGGTTCTCACCGCACAGCACGCGCCGGTCAAGGCCAAGCCGATCACCAAGAAGCGTGCAACGAAGGCAGTTGCCGCAAAGAAGGCGGCGCCACGGAAGAAAGCTGCTTCCGTGAGCTAGTGGAAGGTGAGGAAGTAGAAGTCGGTCAGTGATGCCGGGTCGGAATCCGATCCGGCATCACTGCTTTGTCGATCAGGAAGCGGCGGCCTCGAGGATCACCTGGGCGACGTCTTCGGGGCGCGACCACATCGGCCAATGGCCGGTCGGGAGGTCGACGTACGTCACGGGGAGTTTCGCCAGTTCGGCGGCCATCGGATGACCTCCGTCGGCCATCTGGGCAATCACCGCGGACGGGAACGTGCTGCAAACGACGGTTGACGGCACCTGGTAGCGCTTTTCGTTCGTCAGGACAATCGGCTCACGCGCCGGCCCGGCCGGTTCGGGGACGGCGTTGGCGCGAAACGCCTCGAGAGCCTTCTCGTCGAGTCCTTCGAGGCTGCTGCCGTCTGCTTCAAGTTCTGCCCACGTCGGCAGCGGTATCTCGACGACGTCAGCCGCCAGATCCGGTCGCAGCGCCGCGCCGTCGGGCATGGGACCTGAATCGACGTAGACGATCCGCGCGACTCGATCCGGGATGCGATCGGTTACCGCGTATCCCACCGGGCCGGCGCCGCTGTGTACGACCAGGACCGTACGTTCGTCTGAATCCGATACAGCGTCGATGACTGCGCGGACGTGGGCGTCGAAGGTGACCGCTGATCGATCTGCATCGACGGCGTCGAGTCCGGGCAGCGTCAGGCTGGTCACGCGGGTGGTGTCGGAGCGCTCGAGGTGGGGGAGGACTGCGTCCCAAGCCCATGAGCCGAGCCAGAATCCGGGAACAAGAACGATGTGAGTTTTCATGGACTCACTGTGCAATCAGGTTGGTGACAACAGAGTGTCACCAATTATGTCACTGTTTGGTATCGAAATCTGAGACACTGGTGAACGTGAATCGAGCTGCGAGATTGCACGCTCTCGTCGAAGAGCTTCGGCGACAGGGCGATCGAGGGGCTACGTGTTCCCGATTGTCCGAGGAATTCGGTGTCACCACCCGGACGATCAAGCGGGATATCGAGACTCTGATGATGTCGGGCGCGGCGATCGAGGCGCGCTCGGGCCCCGGGGGTGGATACCGACTCGTAGGTCGCGCCACGCTACCGCCGGTCAACTTCACTGTTCCGCAAGCAGTTTCAATCGCATTGGCCTTGACGGCGGCCGGTGACGCCCCGTTTGCGCCGGACGGACGAGCAGCTCTGGCGAAACTGCTCGACGTGATGGACGAGGAGAGTCGTCGTAAGGTCGCCGAACTCGGTGGCCGTGTGTGGATTCGCGGTGACGGCGGGGTAGTAGCGGATTCGCGCACGAACCGGCGGGCCGTCGAGCAGGGGCTCGAACAGAGTCGCGTCGTGTCGTTGCACTACGTGGACGGGGACGGTGCGGAGACGGTGCGGGCAGTTGAGCCGCACATTCTGGCGCAGGACCGTGGGCAGTGGTTTCTCATCGGCTGGTGTCGCCAGCGCGACGCGGTGCGGTGGTTTCGACTCGATCGAATGCGTCGGGCCACGCTCACGAACGATCACTTCACACCACGGGATTCGACCCTGTTCGGCCAACCGCCCGAAGACGCTCGGCCTGTAGCCCCACGAAGGTGACCTGTTCAGTCGATCATGTTGCGGGCTGCGGCAACGGAATCCGCGATCAGTTCGGTCAGGACTGCCATGTCGACGTCGCTCAGCCGTTTGACGTACAGGCAGCCCTTGCCGATCTTGTGCTTGCCGAGGCGCGCCAGTGTGTCGGTGTAGTCGTCGAAGTTCAGCGACAAATACAACGTGAGCGCGGTGGCCCTGGGGGAGAACCCGATCAGTGGGGTGTCACCTTCGTGGCCACTCGCATACCGGTAGTGCCGTGCCCCGAAACCGATGATGCTCGAGCCCCACATGACGGCAGGCTCGCCGGTCGCGGCCGACAGCAAGGAGATCAACTCCACGCTGTCGGCACGCTTGCGGTCGTCGACGCGTGAAATGAATGCGTCGACGTCCTCGGGCGTCGGTTGAGTCTTGTTGGCGGTTGCCAACTCAGTAGACCGGACCGGTGAACTTCTCGCCCGGTCCCTTTCCTGGCTCGTCCGGGTGCGAGGAGGCCTCACGGAATGCGCGCTGCAGGGCTTGAAGGCCTTCACGGATGGGTCCGGCGTGGGGGCCGAGGTATTCGACCGACGCAGTCACGAGTCCGGCAAGCGCCGTGATGACTCGACGAGCTTCGTCGAGGTCCAGATAGGGACTGGAAGACGGATCGGCGTCGGAGAGGCCGAGTTTTTCGGCAGCCGAACTCATCAGCATAACTGCGGCGCGGCTGATGACCTCGACCGCGGGAACTTCGGAGAGTTCGCGGACGTCGGGGTTCGCGCCGTCGGTGTTCTGATCTGCCTCGAAGTTCTCACTCATGGTTGTAAGGATTCCATCAGGCTGTGGTCGTGTTGAATCGGGCCTCTCCCGGCAGCACTGGGAGCGGCACCGATTTCTTTCATCTGTGGCGACCTGTTACTCTTGTTGCAACGACCGCCTCCGACTTGTTCGGGGGCAGCAAGTGGAGTCCGACTCCCACCTCTGCGCGGCAGGTAAAACTGCGGTTCAGTGGTTCCGGTCACCTGTTATCGGAGATCAATTCTTCGTCAGGTTCCTCGCTCAGTCGAGGAGATAGGTTTCGGCGTGAGCTGGATCTTATGTGATCGGTCGACATCGGGCCCCGCGGATGAGCAATCATCACAGCGGGGCTTTTTTGTTGGGGTGCGGGCGGTACGGGCTGCGTGCGGTCATGAAGACCGCACCGTTCAACCTAGGAGGCCCCATCAGCACTGAGACCCGCATCAACGATCGTATCCGCGTTCCCGAGGTTCGTTTGGTCGGACCTGGCGGGGAACAGGTAGGCATCGTGCGTGTTGAAGATGCACTCCGCTTGGCCCTTGAGGCCGACCTCGACCTGGTCGAGGTAGCTCCTGATGCCCGTCCACCGGTCTGCAAGATCATGGACTACGGCAAGTTCAAGTACGAGGCTGCGCAGAAGGCACGTGAGTCACGTAAGAACCAGCAGCTGACGGTCATCAAGGAGCAGAAGCTCCGACCCAAGATCGACGACCACGACTACGAGACCAAGAAGCGCAACGTCGTTCGCTTCCTCGAAGCCGGTTCCAAGGTCAAGGTCACGATCATGTTCCGCGGACGTGAGCAGTCACGCCCCGAACTCGGCTACCGCCTTCTGCAGCGTCTCGGAGCAGACGTCGCAGATCTCGGATTCGTCGAAACCTCGGCAAAGCAGGACGGCCGAAACATGACGATGGTCCTGGCACCGCACAAGGGCGCCAAGACTCGCGTCAAGGCGCAGGAGAGCGCTCAGGCGCCAGTGGCTCAGGCTGCTCCGCGTCCGGCTCCGGCCGCACCGGCTTCCAGTGAAGCAGCTCCGGAAGCACCGGCGACCGGCGATGCCGCTCCCGAGGCTCCGCCCAGCTAGTCGATTTCCCAAGATCCACCACGTAACAAGAACTGAGGACTCCATGCCCAAGATGAAGAGCCACAGCGGCGCCTCGAAGCGATTCAAGGTGTCCGGCAGCGGAAAGCTCATGCGCCAGAAGGCCGGCCGTCGCCACCTTCTCGAGCACAAGTCCAGCAGGGTTACCCGTCGTCTCGACGGTGTCGCTGTTGTCAGCCCTGACGACGCTCCGCGCATCAAGCGCATGCTCGGCATCTGAGTCGCCCCCTTACTGACCACCCGGGGCCGTACTTTCAGCCCCTAGATTGACAGGATTTTTCAAGTGGCACGCGTAAAGAGGGCGGTCAACGCCCAGAAGAAGCGTCGTTCAATTCTTGCTGCATCCAGCGGCTACCGTGGACAGCGTTCGCGTCTGTACACCAAGGCCAAGGAGCAGCAGCTCCACTCGCTCACCTACGCGTACCGCGACCGTCGTGCGCGCAAGGGCGAGTTCCGCAAGCTGTGGATCACGCGTATCAACGCTGCAGCTCGCGCAAACGACATCACGTACAACCGCCTCATCCAGGGCCTGCGTCTGGCAGAGGTCGAGGTCGACCGCAAGATCCTGGCCGAGCTCGCTGTCTCCGATGCCGAGGCCTTTGCCGGCCTGGTCGCACTCGCGAAGGCCGCTCTGCCGGCTGACGTGAACGCTCCTGCCGGAGAAGCAGCCTGATTCACGCATCACAGCAACGGCCCGTGGACCCGCTCACCGAGCGGACTCCGCGGGTCGTTTCTGCTGTCAAGCTCCTGCGCACAGCAGAACGACGCAAAGCAGGACGTTTCCTCGTCGAGGGCGAGAACTCGGTCACCGAACTGTTGAACGGTGCACTCTCGAACGGCGAGGCCCGCCCGGTACACGACCTCTTCTACACCGAGGACGCAGCCGAGCGCTATCAGCACGTCATCGATCGGGCGCTGACCGCTGGAGTTCGTGTTGCTCTTGTGACCGATCGAGCAATCAAAGCTCTGAGCGACACCGTCACGCCGCCCGGTCTCGTTGCCGTCAGCGATCTACTGGATGTACCGCTGAGCGCAGCCGTCCATCAGGAGACCCGCCTGCTCGCAGTGCCGGTCGAGGTCAACGAACCAGGTAACGCGGGCACCGTCATTCGCATCGCCGACGCAGTGGGTGCCGATGCGGCAATCCTCGCCGGTGACAGCGTCGATCCGCACAACGGCAAGGTCGTTCGTTCGTCGGCGGGCAGCCTCTTTCACCTGCCAGTCGTCCGCGATCGAGACACGGTGTCGGTGATCGAGCAGATTCGCGCAGCCGGCATTCAGATTCTCGCGACTGCAGCTGACGGCGAGGTCGATCTCGACGAGGCCGACGAGTTGCTGAGCAAGCCGACGGCCTGGCTGTTCGGTAACGAAGCTCACGGTCTCGATCCGGCGATCGCCGCGCAGGCTGATCATCGGGTCAGGATTCCGATCCATGGCCGCGCCGAAAGCTTGAACCTCGCGACAGCGGCGGCAATTTGCCTGTACGCAAGCGCGCGGGTGCAAAATCGCGCCACCGATCACGGCTGAAAACGCACGCGAAGACCTCACGGAATCCCATTTGCGGAAGCCTGAGACAATACAAGAGCAGAGACAATGCTCGAGCGAGTTCGAATGCTCGCTCGCAGTACAAGAAGTAAGCAGTACAAGAAGCACGCAGTACGAGAAGTAAACCGAGAAGCGACAGGAGCGTCACAGCCGTGGCCAAAAATGAGGGCGCGACACCGCCGGAGGTCGACGCGAGTGTACTCACCGAAGAGGCGTTGACCGCTGCGGCTGAGAACGCCGAGAAGGCGCTGGCGGACGCCGCTGACCTGGACGCGCTGGCGCACGTGAAGGTGGAGCACCTGGGGGACAAGTCCCCGATCGCCCTCGCGCGCCGGGGACTCGGCAGCCTTCCGGGCAAGGAAAAGGCGGACGCCGGTAAGCGCGTCAACATCTTCCGCACTCGGATCAACAACGCGTACGACGCTCGTCGTGAGGTCCTCCTCGCCGAGCGTGACGCCGCGGTGTTGGTTGCCGAGGCAATCGACGTCACTCTGCCCTCCGATCGCTACCCCGTCGGGGCGCGTCACCCGATCAGCCTGATTTCCGAGCAGGTCGCCGACGTATTCGTCGCGATGGGTTGGGAAGTTGCCGAGGGTCCGGAGGTGGAGACCGAGCACTTCAACTTCGACGCACTCAACTTCTTGCCGGATCACCCTGCGCGCACGATGCAGGACACCTTCCACCTGGCACCCGAGAACTCGCGCCAGGTGCTGCGTACCCACACCTCGCCGGTGCAGGTCCGCACCATGCTCTCGCGTGAGGTGCCGATCTACGTGGTGTGCCCGGGCCGCACGTTCCGCACCGATGAACTCGATGCGACCCACACGCCTGTCTTCTCGCAGGTCGAAGGCCTGGCCGTCGACAAGGGCCTGACCATGGCCAACCTGCGCGGGACTCTCGACGCGTTCGCTCGTGCCCTTTTCGGCCCCGAGACGCGTACCCGTATGCGCCCCAACTACTTCCCGTTCACGGAACCGTCGGCCGAGGTCGACGTCTGGTTCGCGAACAAGAAGGGCGGCGCAGGCTGGGTCGAGTGGGGCGGCTGCGGCATGGTCAACCCGAACGTTCTGCGCGCCAGCGGTATCGATCCCGACGAGTACTCGGGTTTCGCATTCGGCATGGGCCTCGAGCGGACCCTGCAGTTCCGCAACGGTATCCCGGACATGCGCGACATCGTCGAAGGTGACGTGCGTTTCACGCTGCCCTTCGGTGTCGCAGGCTGACCGATCCGGTCCGCGGAACCTTCACAAAGACTTATCGACAAACGAGAGAGCTGAGCAGACGTGCGAGTAGCGCAATCCTGGCTGACCGAGATCCTGCAGCGGGCAACTCCGGACTGGGAGGTGACCCCGGAAGAGTTGGACGCCGGGTTCGTCCGGGTGGGACTCGAAGTCGAGGAACTCGACACACTCGAGGCGATCGACGGCCCGTTGGTCGTCGGCAAGGTCGTCTCCATCACCGAACTGACCGAGTTCAAGAAGCCGATCCGCTTCTGCCAGGTCGAGGTCGGCGAACCCGAGCCTCGCGGCATCGTCTGTGGCGCGCGCAATTTCAACGAGGGTGACCTCGTCGTCGTTGCGCTGCCCGGCGCGGTGCTGCCCGGCGGATTCGAAATCGCCACTCGCAAGACGTACGGCCAGGTGTCCGACGGCATGATCTGCTCCGTCTCGGAACTCGGTATCGGCAAAGACCATTCGGGCATCTTGGTGCTCGAGCCTGGTACCGCCGAACCCGGCGCCGACGGCAACGAGTTGCTCGGTCTCGGTGACACGATCATCGAACTGAACATCACCCCGGACCGTGGCTACTGCTTCTCGGTCCGCGGTCTCACGCGAGAGCTCGCGTGCGGCTTCGATCTCGAATATGCCGATCCCGCTTCGGTTCCCGCGCACCCGGCTGAGGGTGAAGCCTGGCCGGTGCGCCTCGAACCGGAGTCCAAGGCTTCGCGTTTCGTGATGCGGAAGATCACGGGTATCGATCCGCAGGCAGTGAGCCCGTGGTGGCTGCAGCGTCGACTTCTGCTCTCGGGTGTTCGCCCGATCTCGCCGGCCGTCGACGTCACCAACTACGTGATGCTCGAACTCGGCCAGCCTCTGCACGCGTTCGATGCGACCTCGGTGCAGGGCGACCTGGTGGTCCGTCGCGCCAAGGCGGGGGAGAAGCTGACGACGCTCGACGACGTCGAACGCACGCTCGATCCCGAAGACGTTGTCATCGCCGACGATTCCGGAGTCATCTCGCTGGCTGCCGTCATGGGCGGCGCAACCACCGAGGTGGGAACGGCAACGACGGACATCCTCCTCGAAGGAGCTACTTGGGATCCGCTCGCAGTCTTCAAGACGGCGCGCCGGCACAAGCTGCCGAGTGAGGCGAGCAAGCGTTTCGAGCGCGTCGTCGATCCGGCGATTCCGCTCGCGGCCGTCGACCGCGCAGCCGCTCTGCTGGTCGAGATTGCCGGCGGACGGATCGAGCCGGTCCTGACCGACGTGGGCGATGTCGCCCCTCGCGCTGCCATTCGCATGGATATCGACCTGCCCGATCGTGTCGCCGGAGTCACGTACCCCAACGGCACCGCAGCTCGCCGCCTCACCCAGGTTGGCTGCAACGTCGAGGTCGGCGTCAGCGAAGAGGGACACGGCCAGTTGGTCGCGACGCCGCCGTCGTGGCGTCCGGACCTGGTGCAGCCTGCGGACCTCGTCGAGGAAGTTCTTCGCCTCGAAGGTCTCGAGCAGATCCCGTCGGTGCTTCCCGCCGCTCCGGCCGGACGCGGATTGACTCCGTCGCAGCGGCGTAAGCGCACGGTGTCGAAGGCCGTGGCTCACGCCGGTTACGTCGAGGTACTTCCTCCGGTCTTCCTGCCCACCAACGTCTTCGACGTCTGGGGCCTCGACGCGGATGATCCGCGCCGCAACACCAGCAAGGTCCTCAACCCGCTCGAAGCCGATCGTCCGGAGTTGGCGACCACGCTGCTCCCGGGTCTGCTGGAGATCCTGGCTCGCAACGCTTCTCGCGGTCAGCGTGATCTTTCGCTGTACGGCATCGCGCAGGTTGTCCTGCCGGGCCCCGATACCAAGCCGGTGGATGCATTGCCGGTGGATCGTCGCCCGACGGACGAGCAGATCGCGAACCTGATCGCGTCGTTGCCGGCTCAGCCCGTGCACATCGCTGCAGTGTTGAGTGGTTTGCGTGAGCCGAGCGGCCCCTGGGGTCCTGGCCGTCAGGCCGAGGCTTCGGACACTTTTGCAGCAGTGCGGGTCATTGCAGCTGCAGCAGGCGTCGAGGTGGAACTGCGTGCGGCGCAGTACCTGCCGTGGCATCCCGGCCGTTGCGCCGAGGTTGTCGTTGACGGCAACGTAGTCGGTCATGCGGGCGAACTGCATCCGGCTGTTCTCGAGCGTGCGGGATTGCCTGCGCGCACTTGTGCACTGGAAATCGACCTCGACGCTTTGCCGTTGGTCGAGAACCTGCCGGCGCCGCGCATTTCGCCCTTCCCCGCAGTGCTCCAGGACGTGGCGGTTGTTGTCGATCGCGATATTCCTGCGGCGAAGGTCCAGGAAGCTCTGCGTTCCGGCGGTGGCGAACTTCTCGAAGACATTCGCCTCTTCGACGTCTTCGAGGGCGAGCAGGTCGGTGAAGGCCGCAAGTCGCTCGCGTTCGCGTTGCGATTCCGTGGTGTCGACCGGACACTGACCGAGGACGAGGCAAGCGCGGCTCGCGATGCCGCGGTCGAGGCTGCCTCCAAGGCCGTCGGTGCGCAGATGCGCGGCTGATTTACTCAACTGATCACAGAGCCCACGTCCACTCCCGGTGGTCGTGGGCTCTGTTGTGTTATCGGTCTTCCGGTGAATCGGTGCGGCTCGGCAACCACACATCCGGGGCGATAGTCGAGGTTCTGCGCCCGTCCTGATCGAGTACGTGACCGAGCAGTTTGCGCAGGTGCAGCACGATGGATCGTTCGGTGACGTAAAGCTCCGAAATCTCCTTGCGCAGACGAATTTCGAATGCATCGAGTTCTGCAGGAGAATGCAGCCACAACTGAACCACCAGGTTGTCGGCGCCCACCACCGCGAAACAGTTTCGGACTTCCGGCGCTCGGCTCAGTAATCGGCCCGCCGTATCGAGAAGTTCGGGTTCGACGCGGCACCACAGTGTGGCGAGCAGGGGAAGCCCGGCCAGCGGCCGGGCAAATTCACACCGCAGCGCCACCAACCCCGAAGACGTGAGCCGGTCGATCTGGCGTTTGCACGCCGCCGGACTGACACCGATCGCGTCGGCCAACTCCTTCATGGGAGTGCGCCCGTCGTAGGCGAGGATCGTGAGAACCTTGCGATCCTGTTCGGAAATGCCGGTCGCCCGAGCGCGCACGGCAGTACGGTTTTCGCTGGTGGTCAGCACACCCTTCTCGGACGGTGCCAGCGCATTGAGTCTCCATCGCCCACCTTCGGTGAACCAGCGTGTGATGATCGAGGTTCGTGTCGCGAGTACGCCGTCGATCGTTGCGATCTCTTCCGAGATGAAGCGCGACATCGACGCCAAGTCCGCAGTACCGGCTGTGACGAGCAGATCGGCTCTACCTGTTGATACTTCGATGGTCACGGCGTGGGCCAAGACGGTGAGACGTGCCGCGACGGTGTCGAGAAGTTCTGGTGAGCAATCGATTTCGATGATCGCTGTGACGATGGAGCCCAGCACCTGTGGCCCCGGAGTAACCGTGACCCAGGCCAACGACGATTCGGACAGTCGATTCCAACGCCGGGCGAGAGTCGCGGCGTCGAGTTCGAGTGGGCCGGCCAACGAAAGCCACTTCGATCGCGGTGCGAGCTGCAGCGCATTGATTATCCTCAGATCGATTTCATCTATCCCGCGATCGTTGTCGGCATCGAGTGCGCTCATAACGTCATTATCCTGCACATTGCCGCAAGATTCGAACTATCTGCGACGCTCGACCCATGAGCACAGAGGCCAAGTACGCGCTGATCGGAGCGGGTCCGTCTGGATTGGCCGGCGCGCGAAACCTCGATCGAGCCGGAATAGCGTTCGACGGCTTCGAGAGCCACGACGACGTCGGTGGGCTCTGGGACATCGACAACCCGCACAGCACCGTCTACGAGTCGGCGCACCTCATTTCGTCGAAGGGCACCACCGCATTCGCGGAGTTCCCGATGGCGGATTCGGTTGCCGACTACCCGAGCCACATCGAACTTGCCGAGTATTTCCGCGACTACGCCGATACCCACGATCTTCGCAGGCACTTTGCCTTCGGCACTACCGTCATCGACGTTTCGCCGGTCGATTCGCTGTGGCAGGTCACCACGCGTAGTCGCAGCGGTGAGACGACAGTCGCGCGGTATCGAGGCGTGATCATCGCGAACGGAACGCTGTCGAAGCCGAACGTACCGACGTTCCGGGGCAACTTCACCGGCACGTTGATGCACACGAGCGAGTACCGCAGCGCCGAGATCTTCCGCGAAAGGCGGGTACTGGTCATCGGAGCGGGCAACAGTGGATGCGACATCGCCGTCGATGCCGTCCACCAGGCCGAGTGCGTCGATTTAAGCGTTCGGCGAGGCTACTACTTCGTCCCCAAGTATCTGTTCGGGCGACCCTCGGACACCTTGAATCAGGGAAAGCCGTTGCCGCCGTGGATCAAACAACGCGTCGACACCTTGGTACTCAAGCAGTTCACGGGAGATCCGGTGCGGTTCGGATTTCCGGCACCGGACTACAAGATCTACGAATCGCATCCGGTCGTGAACTCGTTGATCCTGCACCACATCGGGCACGGTGACGTGCACGTGCGCGCCGACGTCGACCGGTTCGAGGGGAAGACGGTGCGGTTTGTCGACGGATCGTCTGCCGACTACGACCTCGTTCTCTGCGCCACGGGGTATCACCTCGACTATCCCTTCATCGCGCGCGAGGACCTGGACTGGTCGGGCGCTGCCCCGGACCTGTTCCTCAACGTCGCGAGTCGCCGCCACGACAATCTCTTTGTGCTCGGCATGGTCGAAGCATCCGGTCTCGGGTGGCAGGGCCGTTTCGAGCAGGCCGAGTTGGTGGCCAAATTGATCACCGCACGCACCGAAGCCCCCGCCGCGGCGCGCGAATTCTCGGCAGCGGCGGCCGGCCCTCCTCCCGATCTGTCCGGGGGATACAAGTACCTGAAGCTGGGACGAATGGCCTACTACGTGAACAAGGACGCCTACCGATCAACGATCAGGCGGCACATCGGACTGCTCGATGCCGCTCTGACGAAGGGAGGACAGTGATGCCGATCGACGACGTGGTGCTCAACTTCAACCCGGGATCGTTGATGATCCTCAACGTGGTGCTGGCCGCGATCATGCTGGGGATCGCCCTCGACACCTCGGTCGACGACTTCCGTCGTGCGCTCACCAAACCCAAGGCGATGGCGGTGGGTATCGCTGCCCAGTTCCTGCTGCTGCCGGCAGTGACTTTTCTGCTGACGCTGATTCTCTCGCCCGCTCCCTCGGTAGCGCTCGGCATGATCCTGGTGGCGTGCTGCCCGCCGGGCAATATCTCGAATGTCCTGACTCACCGGGCGGGCGGCGACGTCGCACTCTCGGTGTCCATGACGGCGGTGTCGAACGTCTTCGCGATCTTCCTCATGCCGCTCAATCTCGCGTTCTGGGGGAGCCGACGCCCGGAGACCGACGCTCTGTTGCAGTCCGTGAACCTGAATGCGCTCGAGATGGTCGCGCAAATCGCCCTGATCATCGGCGTGCCGTTCGTTCTCGGCATCTGGGCGGCACAAAAGTTCCCGGAGATCGCCGCGAAAGCGCAGCCTTGGGTGAAAAACGGTTCGTTGGTGGCGTTGTTGATCTTCATCGTCGCGGGTGTGTCAGGGAATGCGTCGTACTTCGTCGACTACATCGGGGTGGTACTGCTCGCGGTCTTCCTGCACGACACGGTTGCCCTCGCACTGGGATACTTCTGCGGCGCCGTCACCGGGTTGAACGAATACAGCCGTCGCGCCGTCTCTTTCGAGGTCGGCATCCGCAATGCCGGACTGGGGCTTGGCCTGGTGTTCACGTTCTTCGACGGGCTCGGTGGCATGGCCGTCGTGGCCGGCTGGTGGGGGATCTGGGACATCATCGCCGGGTTGGCTCTGGCGACGATCTGGTCCAAGCGACGCGCCCGAAAGGCGGTACCGGCATGACCGTCGCACTCGTCACGGGCGGGAACGGGTTCCTGGGTACCGCTGTCATCGACGCACTGATCGCGCAGGGCATCACCGTCGTCTGTGCCGACCTCACGGTCAAGGACACGCCGGACGATCGCATCCGCCGCGTTAGGGCGGACGTCTGCGACCCCACAGAATTGGGGCGGGTGTTCGGTCAGTACCGACCGAACGTCGTGATCCACCTTGCGTCCATCGTGAATCCCGGCAAGAACACGACAGCAGAGCAGGAGTACCGCGTCGACGTCGACGGGACACGAAACGTGCTCGCGGCCTGCGTCGAACACGGGGTTGGACGGATCGTCGTGTCTTCGTCTGGAGCGGCGTACGGCTACCACTCCGACAACCCACCGTGGATCACCGAGGACGTACCTGTCCGAGGCAACGACGAATTCACTTACAGTCGCCACAAACGCCTGGTCGAAGAGATGCTCGCCGAATATCGCGTCGAACACCCGGAGTTGGAACAAGTTGTCTTCCGGATCGGCACGATCTTGGGTGAGAGCGTCGACAATCAGATCACCGCGTTGTTCGATCGCCGCAAGCTGCTCAAGGTTGCCGGGAGCGACAGCCCCTTCGTGTTCGCCTGGCACACCGATGTCGCGGGCGCTTTTGCGGAGGCCGTGACCGGAAACCAAGTGGGCATCTTCAATGTCGCGGGCGACGGCGCGTTGACCGTCGACGAGTTGGCTTCCCGGATGGGCAAGCGCACGGTGACGCTTCCTGCATGGCTGTTGCGAGGCGTTCTACGCGTCGGACGGCGATTGGGCGTAACGGAACACGGTCCGGAGCGCGTCGGATTTCTCCAGTACCGACCCGTTCTCGACAATCGGCGGCTCAAGGAACAGTTCGGGTACGTCCCCGCATATTCGAGCGAGGACGCGTTTGCCGCTTACCTCGCCTCACGCTGACCCCTTCGGCAGACAGTCGTGGAAGGATCGGAGTTGTCCGTCGGCATTTCGAGAAGGGACTGACAGTGTCACGAAATGATGGGCCCGAACATGATGGGTCCGAGCACGATGGGTCCGAGCACGATGGGTCCGTGCACCAGGTAGTCGAGGCCGCCAGTGCACTCGACGACAAGGACTTCCTCGCGGTCGTTCGCGCAGTGGTCGAGCGTCGTCCGAGCTTGTCGGTCCTTCTTTCCGTGGTGGACACCGCTGCCGCGAGCCTCGAGCCGCACCGTGTAGAGGACGACAACACGATCACCGACGCCGAAGAAGTCGAACTGCCCGACACCATTGTGGAGGTCGACGAGATCATCGACGTCCCGGTGGTACTTGCGACCGACCCGAGAATTCCCGAACCCGACTACACCGAAGGGGGAGTCCCCACTTTCGACCGTGTTCGGGAGAAGATAGAGGGGCGCTTCGGTACTTCCATAGGTTCGGCCGAATTGGCACACGAGAGTCCTGCCGGAAAATCCGTCGACGAGCAGTGGGACGAGCGCCAGAAGGCCGCAAAAGCCAAGCTCGAGGAGATCCGGCGATCCATGGGTAAGTAATTATGCATTCCGATGCACAATGATGCATACTGTGTGACATGACTGAAGGTGGTACGACCGAGAACGCACGCAAGCCGATCAGAGTCGCCGTTGCCGGCGCCAGTGGGTACGCCGGTGGTGAGGTTCTGCGTCTGCTCCTCGGGCACCCGTCCTACGCCGACGGCAGTCTGGTGATCGGTTCGCTGACCGCCGGTGGCAACGCCGGTTCGACGCTCGGTGAGCATCATCCGCACTTGCTCCCACTCTCTTCGCGGGTACTCGAAGAGACCACTGTCGAAATCCTCTCGGGTCACGACGTCGTCTTCCTCGGTCTCCCACACGGAAATTCGGCTCAGTACGCCAAGTTGCTGCCCGAGTCGACGGTCATCATCGACTGCGGCGCGGACTTCCGGCTGCAGGATCCCGCAGCTTGGGAGAAGTACTACAAGAGCACTCATGCCGGTACCTGGCCATACGGTCTTCCTGAATTGCCCGGTGCCCGTGAGAAATTGGTAGGCGCAACCCGCATTGCCGTTCCGGGCTGCTACCCGACGGCAGCGAGCCTCGCGCTGGCCCCCGCCGTTGCCGCGGGGATCGTGGACTCACACGTGAACGTGGTTGCGGTCAGTGGCACTTCGGGCGCCGGCCGGGCGCCGAAGGCCGATCTGCTGGGTTCCGAGGTCATGGGCTCCGTCCGCGCATACGGTGTCGGAGGTGTCCATCGCCACACCCCTGAGATCATTCAGAATCTTTCGGCCGCAGGCGGCAAGGACATCAGTGTTTCTTTCACTCCGGTCCTCGCGCCCATGCCGCGCGGCATCCTCGCGACCTGCACGGCAGCCACCACGGCCACCGAAGAGCAAGCGCGCGAAATCTACGAAAAGGCATACAACGACGAGCCGTTCATCCACGTGCTGCCTGCCGGAGTCTTCCCGCAGACCGGTGCCGTGATCGGATCCAATGCCGTGCAGATCGGGGTCACCGTTGACGCCGACGCCGGTCAGCTCGTTGTCATCTCGGCAATCGACAATCTCACCAAGGGCACCGCCGGTGGCGCGGTGCAATCGATGAATCTCGCCCTTGGCCTACCCGAGACCGCAGGTCTCTCTACCGTGGGAGTAGCTCCGTGAGCACCGACAATCCGCAGCAGATCGACAACGCAACCGAGCCTGACGCGACAGTTGCAGACGTGGTTCACGTCGCCGGGGGACGTCTGCTCCGCACACAGGGCGTTACCGCACCTGCCGGATTCCGCGGTGCCGGAATTGCTGCCGGTATCAAGAAGAGTGGCAAGTCGGACCTCGCATTGGTGCTCAACGAGGGACCCGATCTGGCCGCTGCCGGCGTCTTCACCCTGAACAAGGTCAAGGCTGCTCCGGTGCTGTGGTCTCAGCAGGTTTTGACGACGGGCAAGCTGCGCGCGGTCGTGCTCAACTCGGGCGGCGCAAACGCGTGTACCGGCGCGGGTGGATTCCAGGATGCGCACAAGACTGCCGAGGAAGTTGCGTCGGCACTGAGCAATTGGGGAACCGAGACGGGCGCGATCGAGGTCGCCGTCTGTTCGACCGGCCTGATCGGTGACCGCTTGCCCATGGACAAGCTGATCCCCGGTGTCACCGAGGTAGTGCACGAACTGGCCGGCGGAATCTCCGGCGGTACCGACGCGGCGTACGCGATCATGACCACCGATACCGTGCCGAAGCAGGCGTCGCTGCACCACGCAAACAAGTGGAACGTCGGCGGAATGGCCAAGGGTGCAGGCATGCTCGCGCCCGCACTGGCGACGATGCTGTGCGTCGTCACGACCGATGCTGTCGCAACGGCCGAGCAGCTCGATACCGCTCTGCGCGCCGCCACCCACCTGAGCTTCGATCGCCTCGACGTCGACGGCGCCACGTCCACCAACGACACGGTGCTCCTGTTGGCCTCCGGCGCCAGCGGTGTCACACCGACCCAGGACGAACTCAACGCCGCGGTCTTCGCAGTGTGCGACGATCTCGCGGATCAGTTGATGGCAGACGCCGAGGGCGTCACCAAGCGGGTCAAGGTGACGGTTCGCGGCGCAGCGTCCGAATCCGATGCGTTGATCGGCGCTCGGACCATCGCCCGCGACAGCCTGGTCAAGACGGCACTGTTCGGATCCGATCCGAACTGGGGCCGCGTCCTCGCAGCAGTGGGTATCGCTCCCATCGAGCTCGATCCCGATCGAATCAGTGTGTCCTTCAACGGGAGTCCCGTCTGCATCGACGGCGTCGGCGCTCCGGGAGCGCGTGAGGTGGACCTGAGCGGGATCGACATCGAACTCGACATCGACCTGGGAATCGGCAACGAGTCCGTGAGCATTCGCACCACGGACCTCTCGCACGCGTACGTCGAAGAGAACTCGGCGTACTCGTCATGACCGAGACGTATCCCGTGATCAGCGAGCATCAGAAGGCGCATGTCCTCGCCGACGCGCTGCCGTGGCTGCAGCGATTCCGAGACAAGGTGGTCGTGGTCAAGTACGGCGGAAACGCCATGATCGACGAGACACTCAAGACCGCCTTCGCCGCGGACATGGCGTTCCTGCGGACTGTCGGCATCCACCCCGTCGTCGTGCACGGCGGCGGCCCGCAGATCAACGCGATGCTGGCACGCCTTGGCATGAAGGGTGAGTTTCGCGGTGGTTTCCGGGTCACGACGCCCGAGGTGATGGACGTCGTCCGGATGGTGCTCTTCGGTCAGGTGGGCCGTGAACTCGTCGGCCTGATCAACGCGCACGGTCCGTACGCGGTCGGTATCTCCGGTGAAGACGCGCACCTGTTCACCGCTACTCGACGCACTGTTGCGGTCGAGGGGGAGCAGACCGACATCGGCCTGGTCGGAGACGTCACCACCGTGAACCCAGACGCGGTACTCGATCTCATTGCGGCAGGACGCATTCCGGTGGTCTCGACCATCGCGCCCGACGCCGACGGCGTCGTCCACAACATCAACGCCGATACCGCCGCTGCCGCACTGGCCGAGGCGATCGGTGCCGAGAAGCTCGTTGTCCTCACCGACGTCGAAGGCCTGTACACCGATTGGCCGGACCGATCCTCGCTGGCCACCGAAATCGACACCGACGCCCTTGCCCAGTTGTTGCCGAGTCTCGATGCCGGCATGGTGCCAAAGATGGAGGCCTGCCTTCGCGCGGTGCGCGGAGGTGTGCCGTCGGCGCACGTGATCGACGGCCGGCTCGAACATTCAGTCCTACTCGAACTTTTCACCGGTGAAGGAATCGGCACGATGGTCGTGCCCGGCTCCTCGGTCGCCGGTCCCCAGCAGGGAGCTACTTCATGAGCACGATCGATCTGCAGCAGCGGTGGTCCGCTTCGCTGATGAACAATTACGGCGTACCCCGGGTTGCTCTCGTCCGCGGTGACGGCGCCGTACTCACCGACGCCGACGGCAAGCAGTACGTCGACTTCCTTGCCGGAATCGCCGTCAACATCCTCGGACACGGACATCCGGCCGTCGTCGAAGCCGTCACTACTCAGTTGTCGACACTCGGCCATGTTTCCAACCTGTACGCCAGCGAGCCGGTCGTCGAGTTGGCGGAGCAGTTGCTCGCTCATCTCGGCAACGTCACCGGGCGCGCGTTCTTCTGCAACTCCGGTACCGAGGCGAACGAGGCTGCCTTCAAGCTCGCTCGCGCCACTGGCCGGAAGAAGATCATCGCGGCCGAGGGCTCTTTCCACGGTCGCACTATGGGGGCACTCGCTCTGACGGGTCAGCCGGCCAAGCGGGCGCCGTTCGAACCGATGCCCGCCGGTGTCGAGTTCGTGCCGTACGGCGATGTCGAGGCACTGGAGCGGGCAGTCGATTCCGACACCGCTGCTGTGTTCCTCGAACCGATCATGGGTGAGGGCGGCGTCGTGGTGCCACCCGAGGGATACCTCGTCGAGGCTCGGCGGATCACCGCCGAACGCGGGGCGCTGCTCGTACTCGACGAAGTTCAGACCGGCATCGGCCGGACCGGCTGGTTCTACGCACATCAGGCAGTCGGCATCGTGCCGGACGTCATCACTCTTGCGAAGGGACTCGGCGGCGGAATGCCGATCGGCGCCTGCATCGCGACCGGAGCAACGGCAGAGTTGTTCGGACCGGGCAAGCACGGTACGACGTTCGGTGGCAATCCGGTGTGCGCTGCGGCGGCGCTTGCCGTGCTGAAAACCATTGCAGCGGAAGACCTGATCTCACGCGCCGACAGCTTGGGCAAATCGATCTCGGCGGGCATCGAAGATCTGGGCCATCCGTTGGTCGACTACGTACGGGGATCAGGACTGTTGCTGGGTGTCGTGCTGACCGAGGACGTCGCGCCGGCGGTGGAAAATGCCGCGCGCGAAGCCGGGTACCTTGTGAATGCAGCGCAACCCGGAGTGATCCGGTTGGCGCCGCCGCTCATCCTCACGGATGAGCAGGCCGAAACCTTCGTGGCAGCACTACCTGCCATCTTCGACAGTGCACTATCGGCTGACCAGCCGGGGGAGAAGTGACTACCGTGGTGAAACACTTTCTCAGGGACGACGATCTGACTCCGGCGCAGCAGGCCGAAGTTCTGGAACTCGCTGCGATTCTCAAGAAGGACCCGTTCGCTCGGCGTCCACTCGAGGGTCCTCGCGGAGTCGGCGTCATCTTCGAGAAGAACTCGACGCGTACACGTTTCTCGTTCGAGATGGGCATCGCGCAGATGGGCGGCCACGCCGTCGTCGTCGACGGGCGCAGTACCCAACTCGGTCGTGAAGAGACGTTGGCGGACACCGGACGCGTACTCTCCCGCTATGTCGACGCCGTCGTGTGGCGCACGTTCGGCCAGAAGCGCTTGGAGCAAATGGCAACGGGTGCAACGATTCCCATCGTCAATGCGTTGTCCGACGAATTTCATCCCTGTCAGGTTCTGGCCGATCTGCAAACGCTGATCGAGCAGAAGGGTGAGCTCAAGGGACTGAAGCTGACCTACCTGGGCGACGGCGCCAACAACATGGCTCACTCGCTGATGCTCGGCGGAGTCACCGCAGGCATCGACGTCACCATCGCAAGTCCCGCTGGCTTCGAACCGGCGGACTGGGTAGTAGCAGCAGCGCGCACACGCGCCGCGGAAACCGGCGCGACCATCACGCTGACGCAGGACCCGCAGGCCGGCGTCGTCGGTGCCGACGCGTTGGTCACCGATACCTGGACCTCGATGGGTCAGGAGAACGACGGGCTCGATCGGGTCGGACCTTTCCGTCCGTTCCAGATCAACAAGGAACTCCTCGCCAAAGCAGATCCGAAGGCTGTCGTCCTGCACTGCCTGCCGGCCCATCGCGGCGAAGAGGTCACCGACGAGGTTCTCGACGGACCCCAGAGCGTCGTCTGGGACGAGGCGGAGAACCGTCTGCACGCCCAGAAGGCGTTGCTCGTGTGGCTGCTGGAACAGCGAACCCAACTGGACCAGGCGTGAGCGTCGCTCCCACTCGGGCCGGTCGCCAGTCGCGCATCATCGCGCTGCTGGCGGCGCATCCCGTCCGAAGTCAGACGGAGTTGGCGGCGTTGCTCGGTGCCGAGGGCATCGAAGCGACGCAGGCCACCCTCTCGCGTGACCTCGAAGAGCTGGGAGCGGTGAAACTGCGTGCCGCTGACGGCGGCGCCGGTGTTTACGTGGTGCCGGAGGACGGGAACCCGGTACGCGGTGTGTCCGGCGGTACCGACCGCCTCTCACGGCTGTTGGGTGAGCTGTTGGTCTCCACCGATTTCAGCGGCAACATGGCGGTTCTCCGGACACCGCCGGGAGCCGCGCACTACCTCGCGAGCGCACTGGATCGGTCCTCGATGCCCGACATCGTGGGAACGATCGCCGGAGATGACACCATCTTCGTGGTGGCCCGAGAACCGCTTTCCGGAGCGGAACTCGCGGCCATGATCGAATCGCTCGCCTGACCCCTTATTCTTTGATAGAGATTTTCAACCGAAGGAGCACAAAAACCATGGCCGATCGCGTCGTACTCGCCTACTCGGGCGGGCTGGACACTTCTGTTGCCATCAGTTGGATCGGTAAGGAGACGGGCGCTGAAGTTGTCGCCGTCGCCATCGATCTGGGGCAGGGTGGCGAGGACATGGAGGTCGTGCGTCAGCGCGCGATCGACTGCGGCGCAGTCGAATCCGTTGTCGTCGACGCTCGCGACGAGTTCGCGGACGAGTACTGCCTGCCGACCATTGCGGCCAACGCCCTCTATATGGACCGCTACCCGCTGGTCTCGGCCATCAGCCGTCCGCTGATCGTCAAGCACATCGTCGAAGCTGCACGCTCGCACGGCGGCACCATCGTCTCGCACGGTTGCACCGGTAAGGGCAACGACCAGGTTCGCTTCGAGGTCGGATTCGGCGCCCTCGCACCCGACCTGCAGGTCATCGCACCGGTCCGCGACTACGCCTGGACCCGCGAGAAGGCCATCGCCTTCGCCGAAGAGAACAACATCCCGATCAACGTCTCCAAGAAGTCGCCGTTCTCGATCGACCAGAACGTCTGGGGCCGCGCCGTCGAAACCGGCTTCCTCGAGGATCTGTGGAACGCACCGACGAAGGACGTCTACGACTACACCCAGGACCCGACGGTCAACTGGAACGCGCCCGACGAGCTCATCATCAGCTTCGACAAGGGTCGCCCGGTTGCCATCGACGGCCGCCCCGTGTCGGTTCTCGAAGCGATTCAGGAACTGAACAAGCGCGCAGGCGCTCAGGGTGTCGGTCGCCTCGACGTCGTCGAGGACCGTCTCGTGGGCATCAAGAGCCGTGAGATCTACGAAGCTCCCGGAGCCATGGTTCTCATCACCGCGCACCAGGAACTCGAGCACGTCACCCTCGAACGCGAACTCGGTCGCTACAAGCGTCAGATGGAGCAGCGTTGGTCCGAGCTGGTCTACGACGGCCTCTGGTTCTCGCCCCTCAAGGACGCACTGGATACGTTCGTCAACAAGACGCAGGAGCGCGTCACCGGCGACATTCGTCTCTTCCTGCACGGTGGAGCCATCACCGTCAACGGTCGTCGTAGCCCCGAGTCGCTCTACGACTTCAACCTCGCGACGTACGACGAGGGCGACAGCTTCGACCAGTCCGCATCGAAGGGCTTCGTCGAGATCCACGGTCTGTCGTCGAAGGTCGCCGCGAAGCGCGATCTGGGACTCTGAGCCATGACGGCTCACGGTGACGGAGACGCTCAGAAACACGGCACCAACGAAGGCGCGCTGTGGGGCGGACGGTTCGAGTCCGGACCGGCCGCTGCCATGGCGGCGCTGAGCAAGTCGACTCACTTCGACTGGGTCCTCGCTCCGTACGACGTTCGTGCGTCGCAGGCGCATGCTCGCGTACTGAACAAGGCAGGCCTGCTCAGCGAGGCCGACCTCGCAACAATGCTCGACGGTCTCGACCGTCTGGCGGCAGATGTTGCCAGTGGCGCCTTCGGACCGAGTGATTCGGACGAGGACGTACACGGCGCACTCGAACGCGGTCTGATCGAGCGTGTCGGGCCTGAGGTCGGCGGACGCCTGCGTGCTGGTCGTTCGCGAAACGACCAGGTGGCCACGCTGTTCCGAATGTGGCTTCGGGATGCGGTTCGCCGCATCTCCACCGGCGTTCTCGACGTGGTCGACGCATTGGCGACTCAGGCCGGGGCTCACCCGGATGCCGTGATGCCGGGCAAGACGCACCTGCAGGCTGCTCAACCGGTCTTGTTGGCACATCACCTGCTCGCCCATGCGCATCCGCTGTTGCGCGACGTGCAACGTCTTCGCGACTTCGACGTACGAGCTGCGGTGTCCCCGTACGGTTCCGGTGCACTTGCTGGTTCCTCGCTCGGTCTCGACCCCGAAGCCATTGCAGCGGAATTGAAGTTCGACAGCTCGGCCGAGAACTCGATCGACGCAACCGCTTCGCGTGATTTTGCGGCCGAGGCAGCGTTCGTGCTTGCGATGATCGGTGTCGATCTCTCCCGCATGGCGGAAGAGATCATCATCTGGAGCACACCGGAATTCGGCTACATCACGCTTGCCGACGCGTGGTCGACAGGTTCGTCGATCATGCCGCAGAAGAAGAATCCGGATGTCTCGGAACTCACGCGCGGTAAGTCTGGTCGTCTGATCGGTAACCTCACCGGCCTGCTGGCGACGCTCAAGGCTCAGCCGCTGGCGTACAACCGCGATCTGCAAGAGGACAAGGAACCGGTCTTCGACTCGGTTGCGCAGCTGGAGATGTTGCTCCCGGCCATCACCGGCCTGGTGCAGACTCTCGAGTTCCACACCGCGCGTATGGCGGAACTTGCTCCGGCAGGGTTCACGTTGGCCACCGACATCGCGGAGTGGATGGTGCGCCAGGGCGTGCCGTTCCGGGTTGCACACGAGGCCGCTGGAGCGTGTGTGCGTGTCGCCGAAGCGCGAGGCGTCGGACTCGAAGATCTCACGGACGAGGAACTGGCCGGCGTCGACAGCGCGCTGACACCCGCTGTTCGTGAGGTGCTGACAGTAGAGGGTTCCATCGCTTCGCGTAATGCGCGAGGCGGCACCGCGGGGGTGCGGGTAGCAGAACAGTTGGACGGAGTCCGAGCAGTGGCGCAGTCGCTGCGGGAATGGACCCTCTGACCTTGCGGTCACGAGTGTTTCCTCTCTCTTTTCGGCAGTAGTCCTTCGGTCGTACGCGGTCAGGGAGCAGAATTTGCTCCCTGACCGCGTACGCGTATTCGTCGTCAGTAGGCTTGTTGCGCGCGGGAAAAATGAGACTGACGTCACATGGTGAGTAACTTGGGAGTGAAATGGTGGGATTGAATTCCAAGTCTGTGCTGGGCCCGATTCGTCGGGTGGTTGCGACAGCACAAAACGGCCTCGAGGTCGTCCGGTTGGGTGGGCTGGAAACGGATGCGACCACGTCGCCGTTCGAGATCGTCGAGCGCGCTGCGATGTACCGGCTTCGCCGCTACTTCCCGGACAGCGATCCGGAAACCGTCGGTGCACCGATCGTGCTGATCCCGCCGATGATGATGTCGGCGAACGTGTACGACGTGACTCGCGACCAGGGTGCTGTGGGAATTCTGCACGAGATGGGCCTGGACCCCTGGGTAGTCGATTTTGGTTCGCCCGACTCCGAAGAGGGCGGTTGGGATCGCAATCTCGCCGATCACATCATCGCTCTCAGCGACATCATCGACCACATCCACCGTCACACCGGTAAAGATGTTCACATCTCCGGCTATTCGCAGGGCGGCATGTTCGCCTATCAAGCTGCCGCGTATCGGCGTAGTCGAAACATCGCCAGCGTCATCACCTTCGGCAGTCCGGTCGACACACTCGCCGCGTTGCCCTTCGGTATCCCGGCCGGATTGGCCACCAAGGGTGCGGATTTCCTCGCCGATCACGTCTTCAATCGCCTGGCGGTCACCGGGTGGATGGCTCGGACCGGGTTCCAGTTGCTCGATCCCGTGAAGACGTTGAAGATGCGCGTCGACTTCCTGCTTCAACTGCACGACCGTGAGGCTTTGCTGCCGAGGGAGCAGCAGCGACGCTTCCTCGCGACCGAGGGTTGGGTCGCGTGGTCCGGGCCCGCGGTTGCCGAACTGCTCAAGCAGTTCATCGTGCACAACCGAATGATGACCGGTGGATTTGTCATCAAGGATCAATTGGTCTCGCTCGCCGAGATCACCTGCCCCATCCTGGCATTCGTCGGCGAGGTCGACGACATCGGTCAACCTCAGGCGGTCCGTGGGATCAGCCAGGCGGCGCCGCGGGCCAAGGTCTACGAATCTACTTTGCGCGCAGGTCATTTCGGTTTGGTTGTCGGTTCCACCGCGGCCAATCACACCTGGCCGACCACCGGTGAATTCGTGCAGTGGACCGAGACGGGTGGACCCCTCCCGGACCGTATCGCGAACATGGTCTACGGCGCCGACCTCGAAGACCAGACCGGTGTGTCGATCAGCAATCGGATCATCCACACCGTCGCCTCGGTCGCTGAAGTAGGTGCAGGAGTCACCAAGGGAATCAGTGACCTTGCAGCCGGTGCGTTGCGCGGGACTTTCGAATTGTCCGGTGAAGCGGCACGCGCGTTGCCACGTCTTGCGCGACTCAACCAAATTCAGCCACACACCAAGATCTCGCTGAGTCAATTGCTCGCGGAGCAGCGTCGAAAAGCACCGAACGGCGAGTGCTTCCTCTTCGACAATCGTGTGCACACCTATGAAGCGGTCAACGCCCGCATCGACAATGTCGTGCGTGGATTGATTTCCGTGGGAGTGCGTCCGGCAGCGCACGTCGGTGTCCTGATGGAGACCCGCCCCAGCGCGCTCGCGGCCATCGCGGCCCTGTCGCGCCTCGGTGCCGTTGCCGTCATGCTTCCGCCGGGGTCCGACATCTCGGCGGCGGTCAAGCTGGGATCGGTTGATCGGATCATCACCGATCCGGAGAACGTCGACGCTGCGGTGGTCACCGGTAGGCCGGTCTTGGTACTCGGCGGCGGCGATGCCCGCGGACTCGAGGTGGATCCGTCACACGACGTGATCGATCTCGAACAAATCGATCCGACGAAGGTCAATCTGCCCGGTTGGTACCGGCCGGATCCCGGCGTCGCCCGTGAACTCGCATTCATCATCTTTGCGGAATCGGGCGGTGTGCTCGAAGCCAAGCAGATCACCAACTACCGGTGGGCACTGTCGGCCTTCGGAACGGCCACGGCGGCAGATCTCGATCGCGGTGACACCGTGTACTGCCTTGCACCACTCCATCATTCGTCGAGTCTGCTCGCGACCATCGGTGGCGCTATGGCCGGTGGCTCACGGATTGCGCTCTCACGCGGACTGAATCCGGCTCGATTCGTCGAGGAAATCCACCGCTACGGTGTGACCGTCGTGAGTTACACGTGGTCGATGATGCGCGAGATCCTCGACGAGGATCTTCTTCTCATCGACGGTAGCCATCCGGTCCGACTGTTCATCGGTTCGGGAATGCCTCACGGGCTGTGGAAGCGGACCACGGAGGCGTTCGACCCCGCGCAGGTGCTCGAGTTCTATGCGTCGACCGAAGGTGACGTGATTCTTGCCAATGTCGCGGGCTCCAAAGTTGGTTCCAAGGGCCGCCCGTTGCCGGGTAGCGCGCAGGTGCGGTTGGCGGCATACGACCCGCTGAGTGGTCGGCTCCTCGAAAATGGAAACGGATTTGTCCGTGAGTGCGCCGAAGACGAAGTCGGGTTGCTACTCGGGCGCGCGGGATTCACTGCCGATCTCTCGGGCGGAGCCATGCGGGGACTCTTCCAAGCGGGTGATTCGTGGATTCCCACGGAGAATCTCTTCCGCCGGGACGCCGACGGCGACTACTGGCTGATCGATCACAAGAACACGGTCATTTCGACGCTCCGCGGTCCCGTGTTCACCCAGCCGATCGTCGACGCGTTGTCGAGTGTGGCGCGGGTAGATCTTGCCGTCGCATACGGCGTCGGTGACGCGCCGCATCAGCTGGCGGTCGCTGCCGTGACATGGCGTCCGGGGCGGCAGTTCCGTTCCGCCGAGCTTGCAGAGGCTCTCTCGCGCATCGCTTTTGATGCGCGCCCGGATATCGTGCACGTGGTAGACGAGATCCCGGTGGGTTCGTCGTACCGTCCGAGCTCCACTGCGTTAGCTGCCGCCGGATTGCCGGCGCCAGGACCACGGACCTGGTTCCTCGATTCCGAGACGCAGTCGTACAAGCGGCTCACCAAGGCAATTGCCGCGCAGTTGATGCCGACGAGGGTGGGCACCGGAGCACGGTAGCCTGAGGACATTCTGTTTGATCGGTTCGAGAGGACTCACGTGGCTATTGATTCGACGTTGCTCAGCATTTTGGCCTGCCCCCAGGACAAAGGCCCGCTGTTGCTGGTCGGGGACGAGTTGCTCTACAACCCGCGCCTGCGGCGTGCATACCCGATCGAGAACGGCATTCCCGTTCTGTTGATCGACGAGGCACGCGATGTGGCGGACGACGAGCACGAGAAGTTGCTCGCGCGGGCTGAAGGCTAGATCGGTAATTCACCGGTCAGGTACCGCTGGAGGTTCGGAGCCACCAGCGGTACCAACGCGTCAACGCTCAATGATGCGAGTGGTTCGAGTCCGAGCACATATCGCGTGACCAGCAGTCCGGCCATCTGAGATGCCACCAATTCCGCTCTGATCAAGCCGGTACCAGGTGGTGTGTCCACCCGCGGAATGATGTCGCGCAATACGACATCGAGCAGAAAGCTCTGGATCAGCTGCGATCCGTCGCCGGAAACCGCCGATCGAAAAGCCGCCAGAATCGCCGGCTGGTGTTCCGATTCCCACAGCCCGATCACTGCTCTGAGTAGATTTTCGCCGAGATTTTCGGTCGGAGAGGCGTGAACCGGTCCCAATACCTGGACTGGATCGATCGGTAGCGCGATCGCAGCGGTGAACAACTGCTCCTTGCTTCCGAAATGATGATGAATCATGGCCGGATCGACGTCAGCGGCCGCAGCTATCGATCGAACGGTTGTGCGTCGAAAACCGTTCTGGGAGAACGCCCGTCGCGCCGAATCGAGGATCTGCGCGCGAGTCTCCGACTTGCCCGGTCGTCGCCCCGAACGAATCGGTGCAGGTGCGGGCGCCGTGTCGTTGTCGGTCATGGAGTGCGGCGGTCGAGTGTTGCCGCGGCCAGCGAGAGTGCTGCGGCGGCGAAGCCCGCCATGACGGCGAGATCACGCCACATCTGACCCGTCGCGTCGGCATGCATCGACACTTGCTGAAGTGCGTCGACGGCGTAGCTCAAGGGGAGGACGTTGCTGATCCATTCGAGCCAGGTCGGCAATTGGTCGCGGGGCACGAGGAGTCCGCAGAGGAACAGTTGGGGGACCACAACTACCGGCATGAACTGCACCGCTTGGAACTCGGTCTTCGCGAATGCGCTGGCCAACAGGCCGAGCGCAACGCCGAGTATTGCGCCGAGAACTGCAATGACGATGACCCAGGCAAGACTGCCGGCGATGGTGAGCCCGAGAAATCCGAAAGCAACCGCGCACGCGAGAGCTGCCTGAGCGGCGGCCGAGAGCGAAAATGCCGCGCCGTATCCCGCCAGAAGATCGAGTTTGCCCATCGGTGTGGTGAGCAGGCGTTCGAGTGTTCCTGAACTGCGTTCGCGCTGCATGGCGATGGACGTGACCAGGAACATGACGACAAACGGCAAGATTCCCAACATGGTGATCGCCACCCGTTGGAACAGTGAAACCTGGCCGGGCGGCGTGGGTACGTCTTGGTAGAGGAAATACAGCAAAATCATCAACAACGACGGGACCAACAAGATCATGGCCACCGTGCGATGGTCCTGGCGGAGCTGAAGCAGAATGCGTACGGTCGTAGCACCGAAGATCCTGATGCTCATGATATTTCGCCTCCGACGGGTGAAGTCCGAATCAGCTCGAGAAAGGCGTCCTCGAGCCGTTCACATCTGGTTTTGGCGCGCAATTCATCGGGTGTGAGTTGAGCGAGGAGATGCCCGTCTCGCATCAGGATCAGTTCAGCGCAGTGGTCGGCCTCATCCATGACGTGGCTGGAGACCAACAGGGTGGTTCCGCTGCGAGCAAGGTCGGCAAATCGTTCCCACAATTCGACACGAAGCACCGGATCGAGACCAACGGTCGGTTCGTCGAGGATCAACACATCAGGTGATGCCACCAACGCGCATGCCAGCGAGACTCGACCGCGTTGACCTCCGGACAGATCGGCGGCGGTCTGGTCGGCGTATCGGCTCAGTCCGACGGCGTCGACCGCTGCTGCGACGTCTTCGCCGGACTTGCCGTACAGAGCGCCGAAGTACTGGACGTTTCGAGTGACCGTCAGGTCGCCGTACACGCTGGGGGATTGGGTGACGTATCCGACCCGGCGGCGAAGAGCAACGGACCCCGCGAGGTCGCCCAGGACTCTGACCTCACCACTTTCGACGATCTGGGTTCCGACTATCGCGCGCATCAGGGTTGTCTTGCCGCAACCGGACGGGCCGAGCAGTCCGGTGATCGATCCTGCCGAAACCTGCAGGTCGAGTGAGTGAAGAACTTCGTGCTTGCCGCGAATGACTCGTAGTCCGCGGATGTCTATTGCCGGCGTGGTGGTCACGGTTCGCCTCATTTCGATAATTCATCACTTGTTGAATTATGCGACTCGGCCGACCGATGAGTCAACGGCGTGGGCACAATCGAAGGGTGAGTATCGAGACCTTGGAAAATGTGAAGAACCCGTTGGAAGCGGGCCTGACAATTCTCGGCTCGACCCTGATCGTCGACGACATCTCGCTGAGGATTGTCGAGGTCGAGGCGTACGGAGGGGAGAAGGACGGGCCCTGGCCAGATCCGGCAGCACATTCGTATCGGGGGCAAACGCCGCGGAACAGCGTGATGTTCGGGCGGGCGGGCCGTCTCTACGTCTACCGCAGCTACGGAATGCACTTTTGTATGAACATCTCGTACGGCCCGGATGGTGTCGCGGGTGGTGTTCTGCTCCGAGCGGCCGAAATCGAGGCCGGTCACGATGTGGTGTCTGCTCGGAGATCGCCGGATCGACCATCTCACCAATGGGCCAGAGGGCCAGGTAATCTCGGCGCTTCCGTTGCAATCACGTTGGCGGACAACGGAACAGACGTGTTCAACCCTGCTTCGCGGGTTCGGCTCGAATTGGGGGAGTCGAAGGAGTGGGTCAGTGGACCGCGGGTGGGGGTCAGTACTGCGGCCGAGGTCCCGTGGCGCCTCTGGATTCCGGACTCGCGAGCGGTGTCCGCGTACCGCCGAAGCCCGCGAGCGCCGGTCATTTCGTGAAGATGGGATGATCGAGTCCGTGACTGAGAATATTCTCGACGAACTGACCTGGCGTGGGCTGATCGCCCAATCAACTGATCTCGACGCTTTGCGTAAAGATCTCGAGGCCGGACCGGTCACGTTGTATGCGGGTTTCGACCCGACCGGCCCGAGCCTGCACGCAGGTCACCTGGTTCCGCTCCTCGCGCTCAAGCGGTTTCAGCGTGCCGGTAACCGTCCGATCGTTCTTGCCGGCGGTGCAACAGGCCTGATCGGTGATCCCCGTGACGTCGGGGAACGGACGATGAACTCCGCCGATACCGTCGCGGACTGGGCAGGTCGCATCCGTGGTCAGCTCGAACGATTCGTGGATTTCGACGATTCACCGACGAGTGCGGTCATCGAGAACAATATGAACTGGACCGGCAAGATGTCGGCCATCGACTTCCTGCGTGATGTCGGCAAACACTTCTCCGTGAACGTCATGCTTGCGCGTGACACCGTGAAGCGTCGTCTCGAGTCGGACGGGATGTCGTACACCGAGTTCAGCTACATGCTGCTCCAAGCCAACGACTACCTGCACTTGCGACGCGATCTCGGCTGCACTCTGCAGGTCGGTGGGTCCGATCAGTGGGGCAACATCATCGCGGGCGTCGAACTCAACCGTCGTGTCGACAGCGAGAGTGTTCACGCAATGACCGTTCCGCTGGTGACCTCGGCTGATGGGAAGAAGTTCGGAAAATCGACCGGTGGCGGCAGTCTGTGGCTCGACCCCGAGATGACCAGCCCGTACGCGTGGTACCAGTACTTCGTGAACACCGGCGACGCCGACGTGATCAAGTACCTGCGCTGGTTCACGTTCCTGACCGCAGACGAACTCGCGGAACTCGAGACGGCAACGGCGGAGCGTCCGCATGCGCGCGAAGCGCAGAAGCGATTGGCCGCCGAGATGACGACCTTGGTTCACGGAGAACACAACACTCGCGCCGTCGAGCTCGCCAGCCAGGCGTTGTTCGGCAAGGCGGAATTGGCGGAACTCGACGAGTCGACGCTCGCCGCGGCGCTGAAGGAAGCATCTGTCAGCGAATTGGCGCCGGGGGAGCCGCGCACGATCATCGATCTGCTTGTGACGAGCGGTTTGTGTGAGAGCAAGGGAGCTGCTCGACGCGCAGTGAAGGAAGGCGGCGCTTCGGTGAACAACCAGAAGGTGTCGGCCGACGACTGGGAGCCCGCCGCATCCGATCTGCTTCACGGCAGCTGGTTGGTCGTCCGGCGCGGAAAGCGCAATTTCGCCGGCGTGAAAATACTTTCGAACTGACGTGTGTGGGGTCACAGTTGTCTCGCGGGGCTCCTGTGGCCGTTGGTGGCCCGCCTGCGGGCGGGCTACCAGCGGATTTAACCTGGCGAACACCTGCGACCTGCACGTTTGACGCTCAGTTTTCATTCGCGTAACTTTGTCCAAGTCAGAGCGACACGGACACCAACCCCGACCGAGAGGCCGGGGACACGCGGTTGGACGAAGTCGGAGACATTCACGCTCAACGGGAACTTGCTTCCTGGGAGCGAACAAGCTAAGATTGTAACCCTTGCCCCGGAGCTTTCAACCAGTTTGAAGCGATGGTGTGTGCGTGTTCTTTGAGAACTCAACAGTGTGTCGATGAATGTCAGTGCCAAATTTTTTTGGTACTTCGCATGTCGGATGATGTTCCGGGCCTTCGGGTTTCGGTTCTGATGTTCGGGGTGTGAGTATTTTTCGTCGGTGATTGTTCATTCTTCCGTCTGAATGGTTGCCGACACATTTTTTGCTAGTTGAGTTTTTTTGCTAGTGATTTGACTCTTTTTGTCTATGACTGATTAGCTGGCCTTCGGGTTGGTGATATCTAGAGTCTTCAACGGAGAGTTTGATCCTGGCTCAGGACGAACGCTGGCGGCGTGCTTAACACATGCAAGTCGAGCGGTAAGGCCTTTCGGGGTACACGAGCGGCGAACGGGTGAGTAACACGTG
>NZ_LEKE01000087.1:0-9087 GCF_001029585.1 Rhodococcus sp. ARP2
GGCGGTGGTGGCGGTGGCGGAAGGGTCACCGAATAAGCCGTCGATAGCGCATTCCGTGAATCTAGCGACGCCTCGGAGACCTGTCTGTCGTCCGTTCGGCGGACTGATGCAGAGGTGCCGAAATGTGAAGAGTTCTAACCGGCGAGCAGGCTCAGCCGCCGTAGACCTCAGGGTCCAGGGTGCCGATGTACGGCAGATCGCGGTACCGCTCGGCGTAGTCGAGGCCGTAACCGACGACGAACTCGTTGGGGATGTCGAAGCCCACGTCGCGGACGTCGACGTCGATCTTGACCGCGTCCGGCTTGCGGAGCAGGGTGACGACCTCGAGCGAAGCGGGATTACGCGTCTTGAGGTTGCGCATCAACCACGACAACGTCAGGCCCGAGTCGATGATGTCCTCGACGATCAGCACGTGGCGACCGGCAATGTCCTTGTCGAGGTCCTTGAGGATGCGGACGACGCCCGAAGACGAGGTCGAGGATCCGTAGGAGCTCACGGCCATGAATTCCATCTGCGACGGGATCGGCAGGGCGCGGGCGAAGTCGGTCATGAAGAAGACCGCTCCCTTGAGGACGCCGATCAGCAGCAGGTCCCCTTCGGGGGCGCCTGCCGGGTAACGCTTGGCGATTTCCTCAGCCAGTTCCGCCGTTCGTGCACGGATCTGTTCTTCGGAGATCAGTACCGATGCGATGTCGCCCTCGTACACGCGTCAAACCCTTCGTCGGTCTTCGAATCCGAGGATCAGCCTGCCACGTCGCCGGGCCGCCACCAACCTCGCCTCCGGTGTTCCGCCCCCGATCGCGAGGCCGCCTTGCCCCCGCCAGTCGATCAACAGGGCGTCGACCGCCCGTAACTGTTTGTCCGTCAATGCTTTTGCGCCGCCCTGCAGCAGCCAGGCCCGGAGAGCGCGTCGGCGGATTGCGGTGGGCGCTTCGGCAAGTGTGTCCACTTCCACTTCCCCGTCGACGACAGCCCGTAGAAGTAGGGCCTCGGCGTACTCGTCGAGCGCCTCGCCGTCCTCACGCAACTGCGTCGCGGTTCGGGCCAACGCCTCGGCAACTCCCCCGCCGAGAATTTCTTCGAGCAGCGGCAACGCCTCGTGCCGCAGACGCACGCGAGTGAACTCGGGATTGTTGTTGTGCGGGTCCTCCCACGGCGTGATGCCCAGGTCGACGCAGGCCGCCCTGGTCACCGATCGACGGATGCCGAGTAGCGGCCGTCCCCAGGGGGCGTCGAATGCAGCCATACCCTGAATCGATCGCCCACCGGACCCGCGGGACAGTCCGAGAAGGACGGTCTCTGCTTGATCGTCGAGCGTGTGTCCGAGCAGAACCGGGAGGTCAGTCCTGGCGTCGCGCAGAGCGCTGTACCGAGCCTCACGCGCAGCGGCTTCGAGACTCCCACCTTCGGCTACGTCGACGGTCAGCACCGTCGCGGTCCGGCAACCCAGCGCCAGCGCCTGGTCTGCGGCCGAGCTCGCGACGGCATCAGAACCATCTTGTAACCGATGGTCCACGATCAATGCGTCGACAGAATCGGTTTCCGCCACGGCTGCTGCGGTCAGCGCCAACGAATCGGCTCCCCCGGACAGGGCGACGACCACCCGGCGCCGTGGCTCGAATGCGACCGTCCACGCCCGCACGGCCTGTCGCAGCGCCAGGAGGGCAGGCGTCTCAGGCAGCAGCATCTAGCCGAGAACGCGCTTTACCCACGCGTCGGGATTGTCGATCTCGTCGAGCAACGGCAAGGTCTCGCGCCCGGTCCAGATGGTGTTGAACTGCTCCATACCGACCTTGAGAACTACCGCGTCGACGAAGGCCTTGCCACGCACGTACTGCGCCATCTTGGCGTCCATGCCGAGAAGCATCTTGATGATCCGCTGCACGGGGTTGGACTTGCGTTGCCGACGCTTGTCGAAGGCCGCGCGGATAGTTGCCACCGACGGCACCACGGCGGGGCCGACGGCGTCCATCACGTGGTCTGCATGCCCTTCGAGGAGGGTGCCGAGTACGAGCATCCGATCCAGCGCGTCACGCTGAGGTTCTGCCTGCGAAGCACGCAGCAGGCCGATGATCCCGCCCGCCGTCGCACCGTCACTGGAGTCGGGTTCCTTCCGCGAGCGCAACTCTGCAGCAAGGCGCCCGACAACGTCGGTCATCGACTCGTCCACCGTCGCACCAAGCGTTTCGACGGATTCCTTCATGTACTCCGCTAGCCACGGCGAGGACGAGAACTGAACCCGGTGAGTGACCTCGTGCAGGCAGACCCACAACCGGAAGTCACTCGGGTTCAGCCGAAGGGACCGTTCGACGGAGACGATGTTCGGTGTGACCAGAAGCAGGGTGCCGTGCTCGCCGGTGAACGGGTCGTACTGCCCGAGGATCGCCGAAGACAGGTACGCCAGCATGGCGCCGGCCTGCAAGCCCGCCGGCTTTCCGACGATGAGATTGCCACTGCCGTCAGGGTCGGCGCCGGTGAGATGCGCCATCGACCGCGAGGCTGCCGTGATCCACCCGGCCCGGTCAAGCACGTCAGCGGCCGGGACCGGTAGACCGTCGGCCAAACCGGTCACTTCACGAACCGGCAGTTCGGCACGCTTGGACGCTTCGGCGAGTTCTGCGGTTGCCGTCTCGGCCGTGTAGCGAGACATCGCGGGGCCGCCGCGCGCCAGTTTTATCCCGGCTTTGGCGGCAAGACTCCAGTCGACGGCACCACCGAGCGGAGCCGAGGCTTCATCATCGTGTGGAGTCTTTTCGGCCACTATTGGCACCCGCAATTCCTCAATGCTCCGGCAATCGCGTCCAGGGCAGGACGGCTCACTTCTGGCGGCCGGTCATTGGACATCAGTGCGAAGGTGAGCACTCGCCCGTTCTGATCGACCACGAACCCTGACAACGCGCTGGCCGTCGAGAGAGTTCCCGTCTTGGCCCGTACCCAACCCGCACCGGTTCGGTTTCCGGACGCGTAGCGGTCGGACAAACTTCCTGTTCCGCCGGCCACCGGAAGGTAGTCCAGCAGCGGACGCAGTTTCGGATCACCGTCACCGGCCGCCGCCGTCATGACGCGATCGAGTACCTGAGCGGGAATGAGATCGTCGACGGAAAGTCCACTGGAATCGTGCAGCGAAACTCCGGTGTAGTCGAACCCGGCGGCCTGCAGGGTCTTGCCGGTCGCGTCGACGGCTCCGGTGAACGAGGCTTCGATTCCGGAGGCAATCGCGACCTCACGCCCGATGGTCTCGGCGAGCACGTTGTCGGAATGTTCCATCATCTGCAGCAGCCGGTCGCTCAGCGGCGCCGACTGCACGGTGGCGATCGGCTTGGCACCGGCAGGCGCCGCGCCGAGACTCACGTTGGCGGGATCGACACCGAGGGCCTGAGCGAGTACCTTGCCCGCGTCCAACGCGGGCGTTTCCGAACGCGGCGACTCGTCTTGAGTGCCGTCGTACCGACCGCCTTCGATCATCACCGATTCGATCGGGGTGATGTAACCGGCCGCGATGTCAGCGGGGAACCATCCGGTGGCCATGTTGTCGCCCTTGAACAAGCTCGAGTCCACCACGACGCTGGTCACCGGCGTACCGGCAGCCTTGATCTGGTCGACGAGATCCGCGATGTGCGCTGCGTTGGCGTAGTACCCGCTCTGCCCCTTCGGCGTCGCCGTCAGCGTCGGGTCACCGCCGCCGACCAGAACGACCTGCCCGGGGCTCGTTCCAGGCACCACTGTCGTGGACAGCCTGTGGTCGAGCGGCAACTTCAGCAATGCCGCCGATGCGGTGAGCACCTTCGTCGTGGACGCAGGCGTCATCGGCGTCGACGGGTCTGCGCTCCACAGAATGTTTCCGGTGAGCGCATCAGCGACTACTCCGGTGAACTTCCCCAGATCCGGGTTGGCCACAGCCGGGCCGATCGCCGCTGCGATTCCCGACGCGCTCGGGATCGGTGCGTCCGTCGGGACGGGCACCACCTGAGGTGACGGCGTCACGAGCGCAGGCTGCGGCGACGTAGTCACAGTCGCGCTGCCGGCTGTGTCGTTCGACGTACCGAGTTTCACGACGACAACTCCGGCGACGGCCAGTACAACCACTGCACCGACCGCCAGAAGGATGCGGAAGTTACGCCGTCGACTCTCTTCCAACGAGCCGATCTTCTTCTTTCCTTGGCCCGCCAACGCCCCTCCGTCTGTGCTCTGCCTACTGGGTGGTCAGGCAACCTTATCCTTGACCCGATATCCTTCCGACGAATCATTACCGACACGACAGCGAGGAATCGGCGTGGAGTTCGACGTCACCATCGAGATCCCCAAGGGTCAGCGCAACAAGTACGAGGTCGACCACGTAACCGGTCGCGTCAAACTCGATCGCTACCTCTACACAGCTTTCGGCTACCCGGCCGACTACGGCTTCATCGAAAACACCCTGGGTGAGGACGGCGATCCGCTCGACGCCATGGTCCTGCTCCCCGAGTCGGTCTTCCCCGGCGTCATCGTCGAGGCTCGCGCAGTCGCGATGTTCAAGATGGTCGACGAGGCCGGCGGAGACGACAAGGTCCTCTGCGTTCCGGCCGGTGACCCCCGCTGGGATCACATCCAGGATCTGGGTGACATCTCACAGTTCGAGCTCGATGCGATCAAGCACTTCTTCGTCCACTACAAGGACCTCGAGCCGAACAAGCACGTCGAGGCAGCCAACTGGGTCGGCCGCGCCGAGGCAGAGGCCGAGATCGAGGCTTCGATCAAGCGTCTCGCTGCCAACGGCGGTCACTGAGCTCGAGTTCTCAGGCCTAACGAAAATCCCCGCACATCGGAAGATGTGCGGGGATTTTTGTGCTGTTTTTACTCGCCCTTGCAGTTCCTACTCACCCTTGCAGTTTCTACTCACCCTTGCAGTTTCTACTCACCCTGGAAGACCGGCGGGCGCTTCTGGAAGACGGCGGTGATGGCCTCGGTCAGATCCTGCGACGGCAGGAACGCCGCGTTCCAGGCTGCGACGTAGCGAAGGCTGTCGTTCACGCTCGCGCTGCGGGTGTGATCGAGCACGTCCTTGATCCCGTGGACCACGAGCGGCGGATTGAGCGCAATCTCCTTGGCGGTCGCGCGCGCCGCTGCCAGTACCTCGTCGGCATCTTCGAAAACGTCGTTGACGAGGCCGATCTTCTCGGCGCGCGCTGCGTCGATGTCCTTGCCGGTCAGAGCCAATTCACGCAGGTGTCCGTCACCGATGATCGCGGGCAGACGCGCGAGGCTGCCCATGTCTGCGACGATCGCGACCTTGACCTCGCGGATGCTGAACTTGGCATCGGCACTTGCGTAGCGGATGTCCGCCGCCGTGATGAGGTCGACGCCGCCGCCGATGCACCAGCCCTGAACAGCTGCGACGACGGGCTTGCGGCAGTCTGCGACGGCATTGATGCCCGACTGCATGCGCTTGATCATGTCGTGGAATTTGGTGCGCGGACCTGCCTGAGCCTTGTCCGCGAGGACGGCACCGAATTCACCGCTCATCGCCGGCAGGTCCAGTCCGAACGAGAAGTGCTTGCCGGAACCGGCGATGACGATTGCACGCACCTCGGGATCGGCGTCGAGGTCGGCGAAGATTTCGGGGAGTTCATTCCAGAAATCCGGCCCCATCGCGTTGCCCTTGCTCGGCCCGATCAGCGTCACCTGGGCGATGTTGTCTTCGCACTCGACGGTGAACGCATTCCAGCTCTTCAGTTCAGTCATTACTCAAGAGTAACTAAAGGTCGAGCTCAGCCGAAGACCCCGCCCTATCGAAGGCGCTGCCCTATCGAAGGCGCTGCCCTATCGAAGACGCTGCCCTATCGAAGACGCTGCCCTATCGAAGACGCTGCCTTCATCCGAAGATTCCTGCCTCGTCCAGGACGAGCACTACGAGCGTGACGGCCATCAGGGCGAACATGATGAGCATCGCCATCCTGGCCGCCCGCTCACTGGTCGGCGGGAAAACGCGCTGCGCGGGATGCTCTGCCACGTACTCGGACAAGGACATGGTCCTGGCACGTGAGCGTGTCGGATTCTGTACCGCTGCTGTTGTAGCCATGTCGGTGATCCTTTCAACTACGCAATCTCAGTCAGGTACCCCAAAGGTGAAGTACCCGACTGAGTTCGACTTCTCCAATGTAGACCCGCAGACCGAAGAAGTCAGCGTGAGTTTCGTGCGAATTACCTGAGAGTCAGTCCACACAGGGAATGCCGCCATTCGCGTCGGCCCGGATGGGTGATCCCTGCGCTCCCGTATCGGGAACGGTGCCGGCGGATACCGACGAGTCCGACTGCGCCGGAGCGGCCGAGAACACGGTCTGCGCATTGTCCTCACCGATCAGTACAGACACTGATTCGGCCGCTGCCTGCTCGTTAGGCACTGCGGCCACGCCCAACTGCTCGGCCAGCGCCTCTGCGACGGCTTTGGCGCCGACTCCATAGCTGACCACCGACTTTGCCGTCGCAGCTGCGGTGCTCACCTCTCCGACTTCGACTCCCGACGCTTTCATCGCCGCTGCCAACGCGGCGCCCAACCCGTCCGTCGCGGTTCCGTTGCGGATATCCACAACTTCGTTCCCGGTCGAGACAGCAGTGTCCATCGCAGGTGCAGATGCCGAGTCACCTCCTGCGAAGATCCGCGACACTTCACTACGCAGACGCGCCGGATCGACCATGTTGACGTCCTGGCCGTCGACGGTCTCGTATCCCTCGATGGGCAGGGTGTAGAAGTCGATGTTCCCACCTGCGAGAGCGCTTGCCTGAGAAGCGAATCGGACGGGATCCATGGCAGAATCGATCACCACGTCCTTCTTCACCACGTCGGCCAGTGCCGTCATCTTCGGAATGTTTCCGATGACGCCGGAGCCCTTCAAGTTGGCGATCACCGCGCTGATGAAAGCCTGCTGCCGGTGGGTGCGATCCAAGTCCCCGTTGTCCAGGCCGTGGCGTTGACGGACAAACGAAAGTGCCTGTGACGCATCGAGAGTCTGAACCCCCGCCGGGAAGTTGGCGCCCGAGAAGTCATCCTGCACCGGATTGTTGAGGCACACCTGAACAGGGCCGATAGCCGAGACGACGTCATAGAAGCCCATCAGGTTCACTTCGGCAAAGTGATCGATCGGAACCTTGAGCAGATTCTGCACAGTGGTCAGTGTCGACCGCCGACCGACTTCACGCGCTTGCTGTTCTCGTGCAGCAGGATCCGTCACACCGTCCGCTACGAGTTTGGCGTCCGCATCAGCCTTCGCCATTCCGTAGGCTTCCTTGATCTTGGCCATTCCATAGCCGGGTACAGAGACGTAATCGTCGCGTGGAATCGCCACTGCACTGGCCTTGCCGCCATCGCCCGGAACATGGAGCAGGATAAGCGTGTTCGTGTTGTACCCACCCACATCGCTGTCCCCTGCGTGCAACTTGTCGGTGACGAACTCTGCCGGCAGGTCACTGCCGTCCATCGCCTTGCGACTGTCGAGTCCGATCAACAAGATGTTGGTATCCCCGTCGAGAGAACTTCCGGCGTCCTCACCGAGGGCGGAGAGCGCATCCGACCGGTACAGCCCCGACGTCAGATCCGACTGCACGTACCACCCGATTCCGACGCCCACCAGAATCGTCGTCGACAGGGACGCCGCCGCCAGCTTGCGCCCTACCGAGAGCGTCGACCGCTGCGGTTGACGCCTACGCCTGTGCCTGGTTGCCGAGTGTCGAGGTCGCGGTTCCACGGCCGACACGCTATCCACCGTTCCTGAGTAGAACCTGTCGATACCGGACACGGCTGGTCATTCGCTGAAAGAACGCTGAGAATGAAGTCCGAATTGGGCGAATTTGCTCTAGGCTCCGCCCTGTGGACCGCCGACGCTTCCTCAGTGCCCTCGCAGCAGCAACTCTGACCGGAACCGCCGCAGTGACCATGGGAACCGCTTGTTCGTCACGTTCGGTCGGGACGGCGGTCGCCGCAGCCGACGAGCCAGCAGACCCCGTCCCTGTCCCAGATCTCCCGCCTGCCCTGTTCCCGCCTCCACCGCCGTCCGCCCGGGTGCCGCTGCCCGCCGGCGGATCGTTGACCGCCCTGCCCGGTGGCGGAGATCTGCTCGCACTGACGGTTGACGACGGCGCCAGTTCCGAAGTCGTCCGCCTCTACACACAGTTCGCAAAAGACACCGGCATCCGTTTGACGTACTTCGTCAACGGGCAATACAACTCGTGGACCGAAAACGCCGGACTTCTGAGACCGCTGGTCGAGAGCGGACAAATTCAGCTCGGCAATCACACCTACTCGCACCCGGATCTGACGTCCGTGTCCAAGCAGCAGATTGTCGACGAGCTGACGAAGAACGGCACGTTCCTGCGCAACACCTACGGCGTGGACGCGGCGCCGTACTTTCGGCCGCCGTATGGAAGGCACAACGCGACAGTCGATTCCGTGGCCGCGAGCGTCGGCTACACCGTACCCACCCTCTGGTACGGGTCGCTGTCGGATTCTTCGTTGATCACCGAGGAGTACATCCTGCAGATGGCGAACCAGTACTTCAATCCGGGGGCCATCGTGATCGGACACCTCAACTATCTGCCCGTGACCCACGTGTATCCGCAACTGGTGGACATCATCCGAAGCCGGAACCTGCGGACCGTCACGCTCAACGATGTCTATTTGAAGCCGTGACGCCGTGGTGACCTCAGCCGACAACGAGGTTCCGGCCGACAACAGGGCTCCGTCTGTGAAACAACGCACCGAGGCCTGGCTGCTCGCGGACATCACCGAGGAACCCGCCGGACATCTGGGGCCACACCGGATGGCGCCGAAGAAGGAGAAGCGCCACCCGTGGTGGAAGGTGATGTGCCTGACGGGTGTCGATTACTTCTCCACTCTCGGTTACCAACCCGGTATCGCGGCGTTGGCGGCCGGCACGTTGGCTCCCATCGCGACAGTCGTGTTGATTCTACTGACGCTGTTCGGTGCGCTCCCGGTCTACCGGCGAGTGGCTCGCGAGAGTCCGCATGGCGAGGGTTCGATCGCGATGCTCGAGAAGCTGCTGCCCAAGTGGCGCGGCAAGATCTTCGTTCTCGTGCTTCTGCGCGAACCGGAGG
>NZ_LEKE01000099.1:0-8913 GCF_001029585.1 Rhodococcus sp. ARP2
CCACGGCGATCGCCGTGGACGTGATGTCGGAAACTACAGCCCGCGCGGATGCGGTGTGGACGTTCTACGTCGACACAGCCACGTCGCCCGAACTCAGCGGCGTCGGGAGCTACGCGGACGAGTTCGAACTCGAAGATGGGCGGTGGCGACTCTCGCGACGGGTGATTTCGCGCGGCTGACGCTCAGTCTTCTTCGCCGGTGATCGCCTCACACCAGTCTTCGACCTGATCGATCCCCTCTTCCGTCCATTCCGGGCTCATATCTTCGAGTGCATCGAAGACAACCTCGCAGGTCAGCATCTCCGGTGAACCCTCCGACCCCGCTGCCTCGGTTCGCTCCGCAGACGCTGTCGCAACTGGGCCGGCGGCCAGCGCAACCGCCATCGCGCCTGTTCCGACCATCGCTTTCACACGCATCGGTTCTCCTCCTTCACTCTCGCTTCGGTCCTCGGGGTACCCGACTCGCCCCGCGCTACCCATCCCCGTCACTCATGTCCGACTTTCGGCGCCGACGGCATAGACTGAGCTCGTCGCCACCACGCTCTCGCAGCGTCGGGGGCGACAGATACACAGTTGGATCAGAATCGGAAGGCATCCCATTACAGAATCTCCCGCTCCGCACGACATCTACTTCGTACCCCCGGAGCAGGACAGCCCCAATCCCGTGGAACCGGCGTCGGCCGCGTCACGCGCACGGATGGGCGAGCTACCCGAGACCGTCCGATTCAAGAATCGTTTTGCCCTCGCGATCACGACCACCACGCCGCTCGAAGCGATGGTCGAAGATCTCCTCTTCATCCGCGACATCCTCGACGCCGCAGGAATCGAGTATCTGCTCGTCCGCGGAAACGACGAGCGCCCGGTCATCGCGGTCAGCTGGACGGAACGCAAGAACCTGCGGCAGGCACTTGTCGAGGGATGCGCCAACGCACCCTTCTATTCCAAAACCGTCGACGCGAAGAAGAGTCCAGCGCTCCTTGTCGCGGACGGTGCCCTGTCGAAAACCAACAAGTCACGGATCTTCCGCTTGTTCCGTCCGAGGGTTCACGTCGCAAGCGGTATGAACTACGGCGCGAACATCGGCGTTCAAATCGAATTGTGGTCGATTTCCGACGAAGAAATCGTCCTACCCGTCGAGAACTCACTGACACGACGAACCGTCCTCCCTGAAGAAGCGGTCCGAGGAACCGTCGAGCGATTCGGCCGGATCTGGCCGACCATCGAGAACATGTTCGCCGATCATGCCTCCGATATCAGCTTCGATATCGATCTGGTCTTTTCCTGGGTCGACGGCTCTTCCAAGGAGTTTCAGGCTCAGCGCGCCAAGCGCATGCAGAACTACATCGTCGGAGAGGGCGACGAATCAGAAGCGCGCTTCCGTCAGATCGACGAGCTCAAATACGCGCTTCGATCCATCCACATGTACGCGCCGTGGATCCGGCGGATCTTCGTCGCAACCGATTCCGATCGTCCGGACTGGCTTGCCGACGATCCGCGAGTCACGTTCATGCCCAGCGAAAAATTCTTCGCCGATCCAAGTGTGTTGCCTACCCATAATTCTCAAGCTGTCGAGTGCCAGCTGCACCATATTCCGGGTCTGGCAGAGCATTTCCTCTACTCCAATGACGACATGTTCTTCGGTCGCCCCGTTGGCCCGGACATGTTCTTCTCCCCCGGTGGGATCAGCATGTTCATCGAGGCCGACACCAGAATCGGATTGGGACACAACGACAACGACCGCAGCGGGTTCGAGAATGCGGCTCGCGTCAACCGCCGGCTACTCCAGGACCGCTTCGGTCTGATGACCACCAGGCATCTGGAGCACGCAGCGACGCCACTACGCAAAAGCGTGATGGCCGAGATGGAACGCGAGTTCGCCGAAGACTTCGCGGCCACTGCAGCAAGCACCTTCCGCGCGAGTTCCAATATCTCGGTGACCAATTCGCTGTATCACTACTACACACTGATGAGTGGACGGTCGGTGGTACAGAAGTCCGCAGCCGTCAAGTACGTCGATACGACGGTCAAAGCCGGTTTGCGCGACATGGACTCACTGCTCGCCAAGCGCTCCATGGACTTCTTCTGCCTCAACGACGGCAGCGCTCCGGAGATCGATCTGGAACTTCGCACACGCAAGATCACGGAGTTTCTGGAGAGCTATTACCCCATCCCGGCGCCCTGGGAAGCCTAGACAAAACAAGGGCCCAGCCGATTTCGGCTGGGCCCTTACTACTTCGGTCGATCAGCGTGCTGTCGCACGCTCCCGCTGCACCGGGATGGGCAGTCCGAGATTGTCACGCAACGTCGTTCCTTCGTAGTCACTGCGGAGAACACCTCGATCCTGCAGCAGCGGCACCACGTCGTCGACGAACTCGTCGAGGCCGGTCGGCACGAGGTGCGACCCGAGGATGAATCCGTCCGAACCGTCGTTGCTGACAAACGAATCTATTTTCTCGGCAACCTGCTGCGGTGTACCGACGATCGGTCCACGCTCGAACTGATCGATCACCACTTCGCGCAGATTCAACTTCTTGCTCTCGGCTACCGCGCGCAGTTTTGCGACGGTCGCGAAACGATCTTGGTGAATGAAGGCGCGGCCCTGGATGATCGGCGGAGCCTCGGGATCCGGAGCGATATCGGGTAGTGGTCCTTCGGGGTCGTACTTCGACAGATCGAGATTCCAGATCTGTTCGAGCAGAACCAAAGCGGTCTGGCCGGTGACCTGCTGGTCGCGAATCTCTCGGTACTTCTCGATCGCATCTGCCTCCGAGGTGCCGAGAACAAAACTCGCCGACGGCAGGATCTTGATGTCACCCGGGTCACGTCCGGCCGCGACGGCACGTGCTTTGATATCGCGATAGAAATCGGCCGCCTCGGGCAACTGACCGTACGGTGAGAAGATCGCGTCGGCATTGCCGGCAGCAAAATCGCGCCCCTGCGGCGACACCCCGGCCTGCAGAATAACCGGGCGCCCTTGCGGGCTACGCGGCACTGTGAATCGGCCGTTCACGTCGAAATGCGATCCATGAAAAGCGAATTCACCGGCATCCGGTCTCGCGAGAAAGCGCCCTGATGCCTTGTCGGCCACGATGTCGTCGCTTCGCCACGAATCCCACAGTTCACGCACCAGCGCTACGGTCTCCTCCGCACGCTCGTATCGTTGCGCGCGGTCGAGGTATCCGCCGCGGCGAAAGTTCTGGCCGGTGAATGCGTCGAACGAGGTGACGACGTTCCAGGCGGCACGCCCTCCGGACAACTGATCGAGCGTCGCGAATTGGCGGGCCAGTTCGTACGGCTCGTTGAACGTGGCGTTGATGGTGCCGGCCAATCCGAGGTGTTCGGTTACTGCCGCCAACGACGCAAGGACCGTGAAGGTGTCCGGCCTACCGATGATGTCTTGGTCGAAAATCTGTCCCGCACGCTCACGAAGGGCGAGGCCTTCGGCGAGGAAGAAGAAGTCGAACTTCCCACGCTCGGCGGTTCGAGCGGTGTGCTCGAAAGAATCGAACTCTATCTGGCTGCCCGCCTGCGGATCCCACCACGCAGTGTGATGGTTGACGCCGCCGAGGTAGGCACCCAGGATGACCTGCTTACGCTTCTGAGAACTCATGAGAATCTATTCCTCGTCTGTCAGGCGGCCGGAGTACCGGCGGCGTAGCGGTTGGGAACGTCGATGGGTAGACCAAGGAGTCCGCGAAGATTCGTCTGCGGATATTCGGTGCGGAATACGCTGCGTCGCTGCAGTTCAGGCACCAGCTCACCTGCGATGGCGTCGAGGTCGTCCACGAGGACGCCCGGCCGCAACCGGAAGCCTTCGATTCCCAACTGCTGCCACCGGAGCAGGAGATCCGCCAACTCCGCAGCAGAGCCGGTGAAGGTCAGCGCGTCCGAACGGTATTCGGCGCCGGCCTGCGCGTCGAGGCGAGCGAGCCGTTCCTTTCCGGTTTCTTCCGGCGTATCGAAGAAGACGACGATGTCGGTGAAGACCCGAAGAGGTTCGCCGGTGCGCTGCACGTGTTCTTCGGCTGCTCGCACTTCACCCAGGATTGCCGTGACCTGCTCGTCGTCGAACGGCGTCACGAACACCAGATCGGCCGTCCGCGCCGCCAGCTCGTACGCGACCCGCTGATGTGCCAACGCGGTAACGACGGGATGCCCCTGCGGCGGGCGCGGAGTCACCGACGGTCCACGGACCGAGAGGTACTTTCCCTCGAAGTCGATGTAGTGCAACTTGTCTCGGTCGATGAACCGGCGCTGCTCCACGTCACGGATCTCGGCGTCGTCCTCCCAACTGTCCCAGAGTCGCCGGATTACGTCAGCCGCCTCCGCAGCTTCGTCGAACAGGTCGCGCACGAAGTCCGGGAGGACGCCTGAAACGATCGACTGACGGTCGGCATCGGTGAGCGCTGGGATGTCGCGACGCCCGAACTGTGCTGCCTCGGATTCCGACGCCGAAACCTTCACCTGCCATCCGGCGCGACCGCGCGAGGTGTAATCCAGCGTGGCAACGGCTTTGGACACGTGAAACGGCTCGGTGTGAATGGTGGTGATGGTCGGGATCAAGCCGATGTTGCTCGTGATCGGTGCCAGTCGGGCGGCCACGAGATGTGCGTCGAGCCGAGCGCGCACCCGATCAACCGCGTCGTCGACGGGCTCGAGTGGGTTGGCCGGCACCGAGAGACTGTCCTCGATGGTGACGAAATCGAGCAGACCCCGCTCGGCGGTCGTCACCACGTCAGTCCAATACGACGCGCTGAACAGCTCACTCGGGCGCGAGTGCGGCTCTCGCCAGGCTGCAGGGTGCCAACCGGCACCGTCCAGCGCTACGGCGAGATGCAACGGAGCAAGATGAGAGGAGGGGGTGGAGGTCATCGGCGCATACTCCTGTTCGAGAACTACTCGGGAGCGCACAGTGCCGACCGCAGAAACCGTCAGCACCCGACTGACGGTTCTCGTGGCGACTGCCGCTTGCGACACGCACCACGCGTATCGCCAGGTGTGATTCCGGGGCACCCCATCGGCATGAAGGGTTGCCGTCCAGCTAGCCGGTCCTTGTTGCTGGAGCTCTGCACCTACCTCGACGGTAGTGAGTACGCGACAGCCCGGCAATCGCCCAGAACTGCGCCGGAGTGCCGGAAACCGCCTGCCACCTCAGATGATCGAGCGTGCCGCCTTTTCGCTCTCGAGGATTCGAATACCGGCAGCGCTGAGCCTCCGGGCTCCCTCGTCCGCGTCGACAGGCTCACCGACCGTCACGTGCGCGCCGAGTGGAACGACCGAATGAACAATTGTCTCGTCGTAGACGTGCACCAGGTTGCACCCCTGAGCCCCGTCACGACCACGCTGACCACCGACTTCCACGTTCAAGTCCTGGGTGTAACACGTCGACGACGCCACGGACACCGGAATGCCGGCGAACGTCGCCGTCGTCGAATAGTGCAGATGCCCAGCAAGAATCGCCCGGACGTCGCTGCCACGCAAGACGTCTGCCAACCGGGACTGATCGCGCAACTCCACCAGAACCGCGAGATCCTGAATGCACGGAACCGGCGGATGATGCAGCGCCAGAATTGTTCCGTCGGGCGCGGGCACCGCCAATTCTGTGCGTAGCCAATCCAATTGACGATCCGAGATCTCACCGTAGTGATGACCGGGAACCGACGAATCCAGGGTGATCACCCGCAGTCCGTCAAGGTCGTAGACGTTGTCGACGGGATGATCGGTGGCGTCCTCGCCCAACAGCAGAGACCTGAAAGTAGAGCGGTCGTCGTGGTTGCCCATCGCCCAGATGACCTGCGCATCGATCTCGGCCGCCACGGGTTCCACGATGGCTTTCAATTCCGCGTATGCGTCGGGGTGTCCCTGGTCGGTCAGGTCGCCGGTGAATATCAGTGCATCCGGGCGTGCGCCCGAGGCCACGATCCCGCTGAGCACTTCCCGCAATCTCGTCGACGCATCTACGGCGTCGTACAACTCCCCCTGAGCCACCAGATGCGTGTCACTGAGGTGCACCAGGAAATGCTTCGGACGCGGGTACTCGGCATTCCGAACGCTCATCGGTCTCTCGCTTCCGCTTGCCGACGCTTAGGCGCCGGTGCGGCACCTACTGATCGTCGAGACTAGTCAACCGACCAACAGTGACTGATCGGGGCACGCCCGACGAACACGAAGCGAACTCCCGCGGCGACCCTCGGGATCGAGTAGTTGAAGCTGCGAGTAGTGTGTGGACAGTGTTGTTCCTGACCAGTCGGCGTTACGTCGACCTTCGCCTGCAGGCGAGCGCAATGTGTACGCGCTCGCTCTGACCTGACGCGTACCAGGAAACATTTCTTCGAATCTGCCCGGCCTCTGGTGCCGCGCTGCGTTTCGCTCCCTTGATTTTCGAAAGGCATAGTCATGCCCAGCTCCACCTCCACCGGCGTGCCGGAAAAGTCCACGTCCCGTTTTCCGTCCTGGGCGACGGCATTCGGACCGCAGATCGTCGCCGGTCTCGTACTCGGCGTCATCATCGGTCTCGTCGCCCGGGCAATGCCTGATGCAGCCGACGGCAACGTCAACTGGTTGGTCGGCACCGTGCAGACCATCGGTTCGAGTTACGTCAAGCTGCTCACCGTTGCGGTGATCCCGCTGGTGTTCACCGCCATTGTCAGCTCCATCGCCAACCTGCGCCAGGTCGCCAATGCAGCTCGCCTGGCCGTCCAGACCTTGCTCTGGTTCGCGATCACCGCTTTCATTGCTGTGATCATCGGCATCATCGTCGGCCTGATCACCGATCCCGGTTCACGGACCGACGTCGCCGCCGAAGCAGCGAAGGAACCCAAGAGCTCCGGCTCGTGGTGGGCGTTCATCACCGGACTGGTTCCGAACAACTTCCTGGGGTTGGGTGCAAAGACTTCCGTCGCCGAAGGCGTGGCGACTACATCGCTGAGCTTCAACGTCCTGCAGCTGCTCGTCATCGCCGGCGCAATCGGCATTGCTGCACTCAAGATCGGACCCAAGGCTGCTCCCTTCCTCGAATTCAACGCTTCGCTGCTCGCGATCGTCCAGAAGGTCCTGTGGTGGATCATCCGCCTCGCCCCGATCGGCACCGCTGCGCTGATCGCCAACGCTGTCGCCACCTACGGCTGGGATGCGATCGGCTCGCTGGGCGTCTTCACCGCCGCCATCTACATCGGTCTGGCCATTGTCTTCTTCGTGGTCTACCCCATCCTGATTGCCGCACACGGTCTCTCGGTTCGAAGCTTCTTCTCCGGTGTCTGGCCCGCAACTCAGCTCGGGTTCGTCTCACGCTCGTCGATCGGCACCCTGCCGCTGACCGAACGCGTCACCGAACGCAACCTCGGCGTTCCTCGTGAGTACGCCTCGTTCGCAGTTCCGCTCGGTGCCACCACGAAGATGGACGGTTGCGCCGCAATCTATCCCGCGATCGCGGCAATCTTCGTCGCCGGCTTCTACGACGTTCCGCTGACCTTCACCGATTACCTGCTGATCGTCGTCGTTTCGGTCATCGGCTCGGCAGCAACGGCCGGAACTACGGGTGCGACAGTCATGCTCACACTCACACTCTCCACCCTTGGTCTTCCCTTGGCCGGCGTCGGACTGCTCCTCGCAGTCGAACCGATCGTCGACATGGGCCGTACCGCAGTCAACGTCACCGGCCAGGCACTGGTCCCGGTCATCGTCGCAAAGCGTGAGGGAATCCTCGACAAGGAGCGCTTCGACGCTCCCCGCAACGGTGATCCCTTCGCCGAGGAACTTGTCGACGCGTAACCCTCGCTGACAGCAGCAGCGTCCCCGCACCCGAGCAATACGGTGCGGGGACGCTGCTTTTCACCCCAGGTTTCACCCTTACCGAAATAGACCATTTGGTCGTTATGACCAGTATGCTCAGCCGGCACAGCCCTCCGAAGTGGAAGGGCTGCCCAGTTGAACACGAGGTCACATGAAGCTCCGCCGTCTGGCATTCAGCGTCGCAGGTTGCGCCGCAATCACTCTGGTTGCCGCACCCGCCGCTCAGGCATCCACGGTTTTCGATTTCCTACCGATCGAGATCGCACGCATGATTCCGACTGGCTCTGCCGACGCAGTCCAGCCGTTCCTCCCCCCAGTCTTCGCACCGCCTGCACCGCCCGCTCCGCAAGCGCCCCAGAACCCGCCGGCGCCGCAGAACACTCCCGCACCGGCGCTGTATTACCAGAACTGCACTGCCGTGCGTAACGCCGGCGCAGCTCCGTTGTACCGGGGCCAGAACGGATATGCCCCGCATCTCGACCGGGACAACGACGGCATCGCCTGCGAGTGATCCAACGCTCGGGTTGTGGTGCACCCACAACCCGAGCACTGTTGTCGAACCGTCAGACGCCCAATGCCCGGGACAGAGTCGGCCACGCCTTCGGCAATCGTTCACGCCAATACGCCCACGCGTGTGTGCCGTTCGGCTCGTAATCCACCTGCGCCGGAATCTTCAGCTCCTGCAACCGCGCGTCGAACATCTTGGTGCAGGCGTGCGCAGCAACCTCGATGCCGCCGCCGATCACCAGGCGCTCGAGCAGTTCAGGAGTCTGCAGCGTCTCGTCAGATCCGGGACGACCATTTGCCGTCGACACGTAGATTTCCTTGCCACGCAACTTCTCTGCGTTGATCAACGAATCGTGTGCCTCCCACTCCGGGCCCCCTGGCACACCCCAGATGTTGGCCGGATCTCCGCTTCGAGAAGAAATCGTGGCCTGGACGGCAGTTCGGCCGAGCGGATCCATCGTGGAATAACAGCCGCTGAACACGGCAACGCCGCGATACATGTCCGGAAAGCGTTGGGCGAGCATCATTGCACCCATTGCGCCCATGGAATTGCCGGCAATCGCGTTGATTCCGTTGGTCTTGAGTCGCGCGTCGATCAGCGGTGGCAACTCCTCGG
>NZ_LEKE01000091.1:0-8655 GCF_001029585.1 Rhodococcus sp. ARP2
GCCGGCGCCGGCCGCGCAGAGCACCGCGAGATCGAGCGGGTCTCGTACGTCGTAGCAACCCTTACCGGGATTCGTCTCGCACGAGTAGCGGAACTGCCAGAACGTGATGATGACGTAGGCGCCGAGAACGAAACTCATCGCTCCGGCGGCCAATCCGTCGAGGCCGTCGGTCAGGTTGACGGCATTGGACCAGGCGCTGACCAGTAGGTAGCAAAAGGCGATGAAGACCACGGAACCGAGTGAGACGGTGGCGATGTCGCGGACGTACGACAGATGAACACTGCCCGGAGTCAGCCCGTCGTCACCGCGGAACTGAAGGGCCAAGATTCCGAAGGCAATGGCAGCGACGAACTGGCCGACCAGCTTCGCTGTCTTGTTCAGTCCCAGATTGCGCTGCTTGCGGATCTTGATGAAGTCGTCGAGGAAACCGACTCCACCGAGCGCGGTGGTCAGACCGAGCACGAGTAGGCCGGACGCCGACGGTCCCTCCGCGTTGTCCATGCCGAGACCGATGAGGTGTGAGCCGAGATAGCCGGCCCAGATTCCGGTCAGGATCGCGACGCCGCCCATCGTGGGAGTGCCGCGCTTGGCCTGGTGACTGGCTGGACCTTCGGTTCGGATCTCCTGCCCGAAACCTTGTTTCGAGAACGCCTTGATCAGGATCGGCGTGAGCATGATGGAGACCGCCAGCGCGATGCCTGCGGCGAGAAGAATCTGGATCACTGCGAATCCCCGCCGTTCTCGCCATCGGTGTTCGCGTCACCGGTGTTGTCGCTGGGCGTTGCGGCCAGAATCGCTTCGGCGACCGTCCACAGTTCAACCGACTTGGACGCCTTCACCAGGACGAGATCGCCCGGTTCGAGTTCCGCTTCGAGAATGGCGATTGCCGCAGCTGCGTCGGGCACGACGACGGACTCGTCACCCCACGACCCCTCCATCACCGCACCTTGATGCATCGCACGCGAGGTGCGGCCCGTTCCGACGACGATCAACTTGCTGACATCGAGTCTGACGGCAAGGCGACCGATCGCGTCATGCTCGACGACCGATTCCGGCCCGAGTTCACCCATCTCACCGAGCACAGCCCAGCTACGGCGCCCGAAGTGCCGATCCGATCGCGCCATGGACACCAACGCTTTGAGCGCAGCGCGCATGGAATCGGGATTGGCGTTGTAACTGTCGTTGACGACGGTGACGCCGTCGGCGCGCTCGGTGACTTCCATCCGCCTCGCGGACGCTGCCTTCGTGCCCTCGAGGACACGCGCGATGTCTGCAACCGCGAGGCCGTTCTCGAGTGCGACGGCCGCCGCGGCTAGGGCGTTGCTCACGTGGTGTTCGCCGTGAACGGCCAGACGAATACGCGCAGAACCCTGTGAACAGTTCAGCGTGAAGGAAGCCCGGGCCTGGTCGTCGACAACCACGTCGGTCGCCCGAATGTCGCAGTCTTCGGACTGGCCGACGAATACGATCCGGGCCTTGGTTCGACTCGCCATTGCGGCGACCATGCGGTCGTCGGCGTTGAGGACCGCAACTCCACCGTCGGCAGCCGACGGGAGTGCTTCCACCAGTTCACCTTTGGCGACCGCGATCGCTTCACGCGAACCGAATTCACCGAGATGGGCGGTGCCGACATTGAGAACGACGCCGATCTTCGGCGGCGCGATCTTGGTCAGTTCGCCGACGTGACCGACCCCACGGGCCGACATCTCGAGGACCAGGAAGCGGGTCTTCTCGTCGGCGCGGAGCACAGTCCACGGCAAACCCAGTTCGTTGTTGAACGAGCCTGGTGGGGCGACCACCTCACCGCGCTCGCGAAGCAGCGCCGCAATCAGGTCCTTGGTCGAGGTCTTGCCTGCCGAACCGGTGACACCGACCAGCGTCAGCCCGCCCCCCGAAGCCGACCCCTCTGCTGCCAGTTCGTCGACCACGGCCCTGGCCAGGAGGCCGAGGGCATGCAAGACGGCAGCCCCGGATCCGTCTGTGTCATGTTCGAGCAACATCACAGCGCTCGGACCGTCGTTCGGTACCGACGGGACAACTATCGCCGGAACCCCGACCGGCCGCGCTGCTAGCACCGCCACCGCACCGGCGGCCACCGCCGCTTCCGCATGGTCGTGACCATCGACGCGTGCGCCGGGGAGTGCGAGAAACAGTCCACCTGGACCAGCCTTGCGCGAATCGAATTCGACGGTTCCTGTCACCTGAGTCGACGGATCGTCGACGTCATGCAGGGTTCCTCCGACGATCTCGGCGATCCGAGAGAGCGTCATCGGGATCATTGCTTGCCTCCATGTGCTGTGTTGATCGCGAATCGGCCGATCATTTCGCCCAACACCTCGCGGTCGTCGAATGGGTGTTTGACCCCGTCGATTTCTTGACCCACTTCGTGGCCTTTGCCTGCCACCAGTACTACGTCGCCTGGCTGCGCCCACCGGACTGCTTGCTCGATCGCGAGCGCCCGGTCCCCCACTTCGCGAATCTCGCCGCGTTCGGATTCGGGAACGTCGATGGCGCCTTGCATAACCGAAGCGCGAATTTTCGCGGGATCCTCGGTGCGCGGGTTGTCGTCGGTGACGATCAGCAGGTCTGCGCCCCTCGCACCAGCTTCGCCCATGAGGGTGCGTTTGCCGGCGTCGCGGTCCCCGCCCGCACCGACGACCACAGCCACTCGGCCGGGAACCTGATTGCGCAGGGTGGCGATCACGGCTTCGAGTGCCGCCGGTTTGTGGGCGTAGTCGACCACTGCCAGGAAGCTCTGCCCACGGTCGATCCGCTGGACCCGTCCGGGGACATCCACCGTTCCGAGTGCTCGAACAGCAGCGTCCGGATCGAGTCCGGCCGCGAAGCTGACAGTCAGTGCCAAGGCTGCGTTGGCCACGTTGTATCGACCGGGGAGGCGAAGCGAGACGGGCCACGATTGTCCGTCCGGCCCGACCAACTCGAAAGTCTGCGAGCCGTCCTCGGCAACCTCGACGGCGCCGACCTTCCACTCGGCCTCGGCCGTCGAGGTCGAGACCGTGGTCACCGCATCGCTCTCGTCGGTCGCGGCCAACTCAGCCATCCGTCGACCCCATACGTCGTCGACGCAGACGACGGCATGCTCGGCTCGCACCGTCGACTCGGGATCGAACAGCCGAGCCTTGGCCTGGAAGTACTCCTCGAAGTCCCGATGGAAATCCAGGTGGTCCTGCGAAAGATTGGTGAACGCGCCGATGTCGAAGCGGATGCCGTCGACGCGTCCGAGAGCGAGCGCGTGACTGGACACCTCCATGACGACGGTATCGATCCCCTGCTCTGCCATCACGGCGAACAGAGCATGGAGTTGCGGAGCTTCCGGCGTGGTCAGAGCGCTGGGTACCCGTCGGCCGTCGATCCGAGTCTCGATGGTGCCAACCAGACCGGGCTTGCGGCCGGCTCCGGCAATCGCCGCTTCGAGCAAGTACGACGTCGTCGTCTTGCCGGATGTGCCGGTAATGCCGACGACCTGCATCTTCTCCGATGGCCGGCCGTAGATCTCCGCTGAGATCTCACCGAGCACATCCCGCGGGTTCGGATGAACGAGAACCGGGACGGACCGGTCGGGCGCCTTGCCGGCGGCCTCGATCAATTCGAGGCCGGCCTCGTCGGTCAAGATCGCGGTCGCACCGCGCCCCAGAGCGTCGACGGCGAACTGAGCGCCGTGCGTCCTGGCACCGGGCAGAGCGGCGAAGAGGTCATCGGCCACGATTCCCTGCGCACGCAGGTCGACGCCCTTGACGACGACCTCCGACGACTGTGATCCCGGTTGCCCGACCCATTCGAGGCGAGCCCCGGACAGTTCGGAGAGCGCCGTGATCGCGGTAGCAACCGGTTGTGTCGGACGCGTCCCGGGAGCGCCGTCCGAGTTCGACGATTGCAAACGATTCGGCACTGTCACTCGACTCCTGGCAATTGTCGTTGTTCTTGGCGGTCGCAGCGCAAGCAAAGTTCGGCGTACTGCGATGAATGAGGTTACTGCGACGTTTGAGATTACCGTGTCCGGGATTCACCCGAAGACCCTGTCGAAACCGACACACCGCAATCAGTCCGCCTGCAACACCAACTTGCGACCGGGGTCCGGCGACATCGGAACGCTGTCACGCTGCAGCATCCACGACGCGATGTTGTGGAACAACGGTGCTGCCGATTGACCGCCGCCGCCGTCCACACCGCGAACCGGTGCGTCGAGCATGATTCCGATCACGAATCGGGGGTTGTCCGCGGGCGCGATTCCCGCGAAGGTGATCCAGTAGTTGGAGTTGGAATAGCACTTGCACGCGGGATCCACTTGCTGCGCGGTGCCGGTCTTTCCGCTGACCTGGTATCCCTCGACGCCCGCGGCAACACCAGTTCCTCGCTGGTTGCCGGTGTCTTCCTGAGTGACCGACCGGAACATGTCCCGAACCGTCGACGCTGTCTGGGCGCTGACCACCTCGACACCCTCGGGCTGCGGCGTCTCGGTCCGAGTGCCGGAAGAATCGACAGTCGACTTCACGATTCGCGGAGGAATTCGCACACCGTCGTTGGCAATGGCCTGGTACATCCCGGTCATCTGCAAGGTTGTCATCGAAAGACCCTGCCCGATCGGCAAGTTCGCGAAGGTTCCGCCGGACCACTGATCGCGACTCGGGACGCTGCCCGCGCTCTCGCCGGGAAGTCCGACGTCGGTGCGTTGTCCGAGGCCGAACCTGTTCAGCATGTCTGCGTAGCGATCCTCGCCCACTCGCTGAGCGAGCATCAAGGTGCCGACGTTCGAGGACTTTCCGAACACACCGGTAGAGGTATACGGGGCCACACCGTGATCCCACGCATCCTTGACTGTGGCACCGGACATCGTGATGCTGCCCGGGACTTGCAGAACTTCGTCCGGAGTTGTCTTGCCGTCCTCGATGGCCGCTGCTGCGGTGACGATCTTGTTCACCGATCCGGGCTCGAACGGCGTACTGACCGACGGATTGCCCATTTCGGCTGTCGGCGCGTTCTTGTCGATGCCGATCGCGGGGTTGAAGGTGCTGTCGTTGGACATGGCCAACACCTGTCCCGTCTTGGAGTCCATGACCACAACCGAAGCGTTCTTGGCGCCCGACTTGTCCTTGGCGATCTGGACCTGCTGCTGAACGTAGAACTGGAGGTCCGAATCGATGGTCAGCTCGACGCCCGAACCGTTGACGGCCGGTTGCTTGTCACGCCAGCTACCAGGGATAACAGCGCCGTCGGAACCGCGGTCGTACGTTTCGGATCCATCGGTTCCGGCGAGCGTGGAGTCCATCGAATCTTCGAGGCCGAGCAAACCGTGCCCGTCCCAGCCGGTCGCGCCGACGAGATTCGCTGCCAGAGAGCCACCGGGGTACTCGCGGATGTCCTGCCGCTCGAGGCCGACCTCCCGGAACTTGTCCGAGATCTCGGCAGCAACCGCCGGATCCACGCTGCGAGCGAGGTACGTGAAAGTCTCGTTGCTGTTCATCTTCTGAAGCAGATCTTTTTCCGGAACGGTATCGCCGAGCTTGGCGTGGATTCCGGCAGCGATCTCGGCGAGGCGATCGCTGACTTCCGGCGCCTGCTTGTCACCCTCGGCGCCCTGCTCGATGCTCTTCGCGCGCGCTTCCTCGAGTTCCTTGCGTACTCGCACCGGCTGAAAAGTCAGCGCCTTGGCTTCCATGGTGAACGCGAGGGGGTTTCCGTTGCGATCGGTTATCGAGCCGCGTACGGCCGGATCGACCTGCGTCGTGGTTCGTTGATTCGCAGATTCCGCAGCCAGGCTCGGCGCATCGATTCCCTGAATCCACAAGAGCTGCAATGCCGCAACGGCGAGCGCACCACACATGGTGATACGACCGACTCGCTGACGAAACGGAAATGAGGCAGTGGCCGAGCGGCGCGGACGCCGACCGGGGTTGTTACGGGAGTTCTGACTCACCGACGTTCCTCAGGCGGAGCAGGCACCGCCGTCGTGGTGGCGGGTGCTGTCGTCGTGGGGATCACAGGAACCAATTGTTCACTCTGCGCGAGGTTTCGCGTGTTATTCGGAACGCTCGGCGTGGCTCCAGGAACAACCGGCGTTGTGGTGCGCGGCGGTGTCGCGGTCGGTGCGGGCACCGATGTTGGCGCATCGAGCGGCGGCATCGCGCCGGCAGTCGCGGGAGTCGGCGTTCCGACGACCTCGACCGAACCATCCGGATGAACTACCAGGCGTGCAGGGTCCTTGGCGGGGACCATGCCGAGAGCACTTGCCTGATTTGCCAACTCCGGAGCCGAGTTACGCGACTGGAAGTCACGTTCGAGCGCGGCTTTCTGCTCGACCAAAGACTGGTTGTATGCACGTGCATCACTGAGTTGGTACGAATCCTCGGCAGCGCGAGTGGTCAGCAGCAGAGTCACCGCGAGACCGATGGACAGAAGTCCGATAACGGAGGCCACGAACGGTACCCGTCCCTTGAGCATCGCCCGAGGAGAGATCGACGGGCCGACAGCAGCGGCAGTTCCGGTCCGGCCTGCCGCCCGTGCGGTGCGCTTGTCGTATGCGCGTTGCGCTGCACCGGATTTGCCCTGACGACTCATGCCCGCCTCCTGGAAATGCGTTCTGCGGCACGCAAACGCACCGGAGCTGATCGTGGGTTCTCTTCGATTTCCTGCTCAGACGCACGTTCTGCGCCACGGGTGAGAATGCGGAACTCCGGCCCCATACCCGGCAACTCGACCGGTAGACCTTCAGGACTGGTGGACTTCGAGCGGGGAACCAACTCCGCCTTCACAACTCGATCCTCAAGCGACTGGTAGGACATGAACACCACTCGCCCACCGACTGCCAGTGCATCAAGCCCGGCAGGAACGGCCGCACGAAGCGAATCCAACTCGGCATTGACTTCGATCCGCAGCGCTTGGAAGGTGCGCTTGGCCGGGTGTCCACCCGTACGCCGCGTGGCCGCCGGGATTGTTCGGTACAGCAACTCGACCAGAGCTGCACTGGTGGTGAATGGTTCACGCTCACGCTGCCGAAGGATCTCGGACGCAATCTTTCCGGCGAACCGCTCTTCGCCGTACGTGCTCAGAATGCGAGCAAGGTCGCCGTGACTGTAGGTGTTCAGGACCTCTGCCGCGGTCAGCCCGACCGTCTGATCCATCCGCATGTCGAGAGGGGCGTCGATCGAGTACGCAAAACCTCGGTCGGCTTCGTCCAACTGCATCGACGACACACCCAGATCGAAGAGGATCGCGTGAACCGACTCCGTCGACGGCAGACCTGCCTGTTCGAGCGCGTCTTCGATCCCGTCATACGTGGTGTGCACGAACGTGGTTCGGTCCGCGAATGGCGCCAGACGCTCGGAAGCGATGCGGAGTGCGTTGGTGTCGCGATCGAGACCGATGAGGTGAAGGCCCGGGTACTTGCCGAGGAAGAATTCGGAGTGGCCTCCGAGCCCCAACGTCGCATCGATCATGTATGCGCCTTCGCCACCGTCACCGACGGCGGTGATGGCAGGGCCGAGAAGATCGTCGGCACGATGCAGAAGTACGGGGACGTGCGCGAAGCCATCGGCATCCGAGGGTTCGTTCACCTCGTGATCCACCATGATTGCTCCGGCTCCTACTTTCATGATTTCCGATGACTTTTCGAAAAGGTGCTGACTTTCCGAGAAGGCGATGACTGTTCGAGAAGGCGAATGCTTCGAGGTCCCTGCCCGAAGGAGAACCTGGCGCTGGGGAAGTGCGTCAGGGTCTTTCCGGGCAGAGGCCTCGCGGCATTCGCCGGGGGCTCTTCGCCTAGACGATCTCGCTGAGAGATTCGCCTGTTGCCTGCGAATAGTCCTCTTCGTTGTCTCCGAGATACCTCTCCCAGGCTGCTAGATCCCAGATCTCGAGGTAATCGACGGAGCCGGTCACTACGCATTCCTTGGACAGGTTTGCGTAACGCCGATGATCAGCCGAGAGGGTGATTCGCCCCTGGGCATCGGCGTGCTGTTCATCTGTACCGGCGGCCAGGGCACGTACATACGCCCGAGCTGCCGGATCATTGCGTGGAGCTGCCGCTGCCTTTCGAGCAAGCTTGACGAACTCGTCCCGGGGGTAGATGGCGAGGCTGTGATCTTGACTCTTGGTGATCATCAATCCTCCTGCCAGTTCGTCTCGGAACTTTGCCGGCAACGTGAGCCGACCTTTGTCGTCGAGCTTCGGCGTGAAGGTACCGAGGAACACTCGACACCTCCTGCGAGCTTGCGCTGAAACCCTCCCTATCGAGCGGATCGTGCTTCAGCTCTCCGCCCGAACCCACAGTACCCCACTTTCCCCCACAAACAAGGAGCACATGGTCCCTATTCAGCATCATTTGCTGATAAATAGCAGGTCAGCGCAGGTGGGGATACGTGGGGGAAATTTGCAACCGTGTCCCGGCCCACACCGCCGTCATATCGACCCTTCACGCCACGATTTGTCGCTCCCCCAAGCAAAATCGCAGTACAAGCGCGGTTTTCGAATAGACGTGAGCGGGACGAGGTCTGGTCGTGCGTTGCAGTTCGACCAGGGTGGAGGAAAGTGGAGGGGCGAGTGGAGCGAAGTGGAGGAAGCCCGCGGGCTTGCCTAGGGGCGACCGTGGGTGGCGAGTGATTCGCTCGCGCGTCACTGATTCACTTCGATGGATTGCCG
>NZ_LEKE01000004.1:0-8492 GCF_001029585.1 Rhodococcus sp. ARP2
CCCCCCCCCGGTTGGGGGAAATCGCGGCCGAATCGTCGGCAAATCTCACTAGGGTTAGGTGCGTGTCCTGATGGCCGACGTCCTAACGCTTCCGGCGATCCGGAACGGGAACGATTCGAACGGTTCATCGTGCGCGGACCTGGCGAGCGGGATTGCCATTTTTGGACCGGCAGCATTTCCGATGACGGGTACGGAAGAAACTGAGCGGAATTACATCGGGTATACATTCGACCGATACCGACTTGGTGCACGAGGAGCAAACAGATGCCGGAGCCGTTCGCGATCGAGGTGGACTCCTTCTACAACACGATCGTCCTGCGATCACCGGATGACTACGAACCGCTCGCGCCAGAATGGTTTCCCACCGAACCCCAGTTGGTGAACAGCGGAGCAGGCCGGTTCGTCATCCACACCGGTGGACGCGGACTCGTACGCGTGACAGTCTCCGCAACCGACACGCCCGCAGCCTAGTTCGGCTCCACGTCAACCCGGGTAAGGCTCGTCGAGAGCGCGGAGGCGACGAGGCCGTCAAGCAAGCTGAGCGGAGGTTGCATCAAATGCAACATTGATGCATCTGTTTCGGCGCCGATTGCCGTTATGTCCGGTGGTCAGTGGTGTCCGGGGAGGTCGACTGGCGGATGTGCAGTATTCGAAACGTGCTACATTCCCAGCCTCTTCATCGCCGCCCGATTCAACCGACGGACCGTGAGATTGGCCTATCATATTCCCATCACGGCTGAGGGCTCGTCATACTTCATCCAGAAACGCGCCCGCAATCGATATCGGATCCTCTCGTCCAGGTCGCACTTCTGGATGACCTCGCAAGCATCAAGCAGAAGTGCACGGTCGATGTCTGGTGGAATCGATGGCCTCGCACGCCGAAGTTCGAGTTGGTCGTCACCGGTAGCGCTCTCGTGAAACGCTGCGAGAACGCGTGAGACAACGTCATCGATCAGTTGACCTTGCTCGTCATTGTCGCCCCAGTACCCGGGTGGGCTGTGATCGGAGGACCACGTCGAGACGCTATAGGCCAGAACACTTTTCGGTCGTGGATCCGACGGGACGTGCGGGACCTTCGCGAGGTCCAGCGGGGTTCGGGCAGTTGGCCGCGCCGCCGCCGCGACGGCGGGGGTTGACGTGGACGACTGGAGCGGGGCTATCGGCGCCGGCACGGGTTGGCGATCGACTTCGACCACTGCTGCATCGACCGCCGCGCCGTCGATGTTGTCGAGTTCATCGACAGCCGGATTAGGTGCCGACTAACACCATGCGCTTTACCCTCGACAGTCGGTACAGCGAGCAGCAGGACCTGGACTCCATGCACCTGGGCTTCCTCGACTGCTTCGGCGAGATCATCATCGCCGGAGACGAGAAAGAACACGTCGGATGCCCTGTTGCGTGCTTGGGCCACGCGGTCGAGGCCCATTCGAAGGTCGACCCCCTTCTGCTCAGCGTTGACACCGAACCGTCCGAGTCGGAGCTTCACTTTGGGGAGCTCGCCGATGCGTTCCTGCTGTGCATCCGGAATCCCGTTGCGGGCCGAGTCGCACCAATGCACCCGCAGCATCGCAGTCCTGCCTTACTTCCGCAGCTGCCAACAGTGAGCCGATCAGTTTCGAGTAGTCGACATGGATGCCGCCTCGCAGTGAAGTGCCGGTGACACGAGTCGCAGCAGAGGCGAGGAGATACCCGGCATCGATGTAAGAGCGCAGGTCGACCGCATGCGACATTATGGCACGCAGCCAATCACCGCCCCGTCCAATCACAATCAGCCACTAACTGAGGCCAATTCAATACATCAAGAAAGAGTTTCCGCGATTAGCACTAAAGTAGTAGTACTAAAGTTCAGAGCTTCAGTTCTCAACCTACTGAATGGTAGGGAATTTGCAGGAACCGTCACCAGAAACAGATCACTACGTCCACGATTTTTAAATTTCTAGAACGGGTTCCATCCCGCCGAATAATCAGCTATGGTGATTCGCGTCACCCCAAAGATGCAAGGTTCGCGAAAATGCTTTGAGACGCCCGGTTTGATTACGATCAAACATTTAATGGCCACTCGACGTCCATTCGGAATCTCACATCGGGGCTGGCTGGGCTTCATGGCTGCAGATCATCGTCGGCTACTCGCGTTCCGACCTGACTCCTCAGTGCCCAATTTTCGTGGGGTGCAAACCGACTTTTTTGTCAGACCGCACAGCGAGATACAGGTGACCTTGTTAAGAACAGAAAGGTTCGGAACATGAACATCAAGAGGATTTCGTCTGGCGCCCTCGCCCTCGCAGGAGCATCCGCCATCGCTTTCGCTGGGCTCGCATCGGCCGGCCCGGCCGTGCCGGGCGTTCCCACCGCCGACAACCAGGTCTGCGGAATGGCTTCAGATCCCGCAGGAAATGGCGTAGCAGGCGTTGTCATCAACGGCACTGTAGGTGGGGTGGCCATGCCGATCTCGGCCACGACGAATGCGAACGGAAGCTACTGCGTCCAGGGCACATCCACCCTCGCCAATGATGTCATCGGCGGCGCCAAGGTCCAAATCTTCGCTACCGCACCCGCCGGCAAGACGATTACCAGCTCCAACCCCTGGTACTCCACCACGTTCGGAACTAACCAGATCGATACGTGGATCTTCTTGGCCCATCTCGACTCCACGTACAACTCTGCGGTCGGATTCAACTTCACTACATCATAAGGAGGAATAAATGTCAGTAGAGTTCCTGCGTGCACTCAAGGCTCTCGTAACCGGTTTGACCCCAGTTCTCGGCGGTTCACTTGATGGCTTGAACGCGATGTCCATGAATAGCAACTCGGATGGTGGTCTGTGATGGGTTCGGTAGCCGAGGCGACCTCGTCATTGGGTCAAACCGTAGTTCAGATGGTTCCCACTCTGTTCATGTTTTTGATCCAGACCCCATTGGAGCTATCCATGGGATTCAAGGTCTAGAAAAGGAGAGCGCGATGTCGCTTGAAGCAACGTCAGTCGATTTGATGGCACTTGTGCGGAAAACATGGATCGGTTCCATGAACCCGTTACGAATGTTCCTCTTGGCACTCTCCTAAGAAAGGACCTGGATGATGCTAGGAAACTACTGGAATGGTCTCGTGAACCTAGTTCTAGGTTTAACAACGGTCATGGTTGTCGGACTGGACACCGCCTCGAAACAAGGGGCTGGATGGTCTAGTCTGGACTCTGCGAGTAGCAATTGACAGTGATCTAAGCGAGACTGCGTGGGCGTGGCCGGATTCCGGCCACGCTCACGTGCTTTCAAATGGTGCCTGGACCTGCGCTTTTCGAACTCTCGCCGAGTGCTTGGCATCGCACAGTCGCGAGCATCTCGATGCAGTCGCCGCCGAGCTCAACAACCGGCCCCGCAAAATACTCGGTTGGAGTACGCCCGAAAATCGCCTCCGCGGTTTGCTCTATAACTTGTCTCCGTAACCATCGCGACCGAGTTGCACCATCGTTCAACGCCGGATGAACTGCCACCCTGACCAGGTGATCGTGATTCGACAGGCATGGTGGCGGCTGCTCTCGCAGCCCGTCTAACCACGTCGTGGGCTGTATGCAGCCCACGCGCAAGTCGATCCTGGCCGAGCCCGAGGTTTCGTACAGCCCCTGACCATTCAGGAGCCTTACAGTGACGTCCCTCGAAATCACCACTGCACGCAGCGACCGTCTACGCGACGACATCGCCGAAAACCCGAGCCGATACCGAGTCCTGACCGGTGAACGCCCCACCGGCCCAATGCATCTCGGACACTACTTCGGCACCCTCGCAGTAAGGGTTCGCCTGCACCAACGCGACGTCGACACGTTCATCATCCTCGCGGATTACCAGGTCATCGCCGACCGCGACGCCATCGGCGAAGTCCGCGACAACGTGTTCAGCGCAGTGCTGGACTACCTTGCCGCAAGCATAGACCCGCAACTAGCGACGATCTTCACTCACTCCGCGATACCCGCACTTAACCAACTCGTGTTGCCATTCCTGAGCCTGGTCACCGAGGCCGAGTAGCACCGCAATCCGACAGTCAAGGCCGAACACGCCGCATCCGGGCGTGCCCTCAGCGGTCTCCTGCCCATTTACCCGGTCCATCAGACCGCGGACATACTCTTCTGCAAAGGCAACCTCGTTCCAGTCGGGAAAGACAACCTCCCACACGTCGAAATGACCCGTGTCATCGCGCGACGCTTCAACGACCGCTACGGCCAGGTCTTCCCCGAACCTCAAGCGCTGCTTACCTCGAGCCCCGAAGTACCTGAACTCGACGGCAGAAAGACATCCAAGAGCTACGGAAACGCCATCACACTGTCGATGACCGCCGACGACACCGCAGCGGCAATCCGCAAGGCACCGACCGACTCACAACGCCGCATCACCTTCGACCCGATCAACCGCCCCGGGGTATCCGCACTGCTGACCACAGCAGCATTGTGCTCAGGTCGCGACGAGAATGACCTCGCCGACCAGATCGGCGACGCCGGCGCAGGCGCACTCAAAAAGCTCACCACCACGCTCGGGAACGACTTCCTCGCCCCTCACCGGCAACGCAGAAACGACCTCGCCCAAGACCCCCACCATGTCGCCGACGTCCTGCGCATCGGAAACCAGCGCGCGAACGAAATCGCCCAACAGACCCTCGAGGAAGTCCGAACCGCAATGGGCACCATCTACTGATCGACTCCTACCCATAGCGCACTCCAGTAGTTTGGACATTCACCGGGTTGCGACGATCCCTGGAATCCGCCATCGGGAGTGTCTGATCAACGGTGGATCCGACCTCGGTATCGGTTAATTACTGTTGAGGGTGATGCGTGCTTCGAAGGTGATAGCGAACGCGTTCAGCGCTGGCTTCCACCTCATCGCCCATCGCGCCTTACCTTTCCCAGTCGGGTCCAGAGCCCGAGTCGCCAGATACAAGCATTCGAGCGCCGCCTGCTCCGTCGGGAAGTGCCCACGAGCACGCACAGCACGCCGGTAACGAGCGTTGACGGACTCGATCGCATTGGTCGAGCAGATCACCCGCAGGATCTCTTTCGTCGTAATCCAAGAACGGAACGAACTCGGTCCAGGCGTTCTCCCACATCCGCACGATCGCTGGGTATCGCTCACCCCAAATTCCGCAGAATTCGATGAACCGTTCCTTCGCCGCGGACTCCGACGGAGCGGTGTAGACAGGTTTGAGATCACGGGCCATCTTGTCCCAGTACTGCCGTGCCGCGAACCGAAAGGTGTTGCGTATCAAATGAATGATGCAGGTCTGCACCACCGCGAGTTCCCAGACGGTGTTGATCGCATCCGGCAACCCTTTCAGGCCGTCGCACACCACGATGCACACGTCGGCGACCCCGCGGTTCTTGATTTCGGTGAGCACCGACAGCGAAGAACTTGGCGCCTTCGCCTCCGTCCCCGGCCCAAATCCCGAGGATGTCGCGTTCACCGTTCACGGTGACCCCGATCGCGACAAACATCGGCCGGTTGGTGACCTGACCGTCGCGGACTTTGACGTGCACCGCATCGATGAACATCACCGGATACACAAGATCGAGCGGCCGGTTCTGCCATTCGGTCATCTCGCCGACAACCTTGTCGGTGATGCGGGAGATGGTGTCCTTCGAGACCGTCGCACCATAGACGTCCTGAAAGTGCGCGGACACATCGCCGGTCGTCAACCCCTTTGCAGTAAGCGATAATACAATCGCGTCGATCCCCGTCAGGCGTCGTTGCCGCTTCTTGACGATCTGCGGCATGAACGAGGAATCGACATCCCGCGGGACATCGATCTCGACCGGCCCGATCTCGGTGAGCACGGTCTTCGATCGCGTGCCGTTGCGGGAACTGCCGCTACCTCGGCCGGCAGCATCGTGCCGTTCGTAGCCGAGGTGCTCGGTCATCTCCGCGTCTAGCGCGATTTCGAAAACGTTCTTGGTGAGCTGATTGAGCAGCCCGTTCGGGCTCATCAGCTCCACGCCCTGCTCCTTGGCTTGTGCCAAAAGTTGCTCGGCCAGCTGTTTCTGATCCTCCTCGTCCGCCATGGGATCCAGTTTTTCGGTCATGATCGATCCTTCCCACCAAGCTCAGCTCGGCGTGTCGAACCAAGACCGGATCAACCGTTTATCTGACAGTCCCCTCACTAGCGAGTAAGTCGTCAGAGCGATTCTTCGGGTTTGGGTGTGCGTTTTGACCATCGCCATACCGGACAGCACGGAACGGGCTTCTGGGCGTGACTGACGTGGAGAAACTTAGCGAAAAGTTTCCAATTGGGTGTCCCGTCGGCGAACGTGGGTGTGAAGATCGGGTGTCGAGATGCAACACCGCCGGCAGAACACGGGATCCAGGTTGATCTTCTGGTGAAGGCGGGTGTGGATCGCGACCAGGCTTATGTCGATCATCGTGTCAGCGGCGGGCAGGCTCGTCGGCCAGGTTTGGATGATGCGATCAACGCGGCTCGGGCCGGCGACGTCCTTTGTGTGACGATGCCTCATTAACTGTCGCGCTCGGCGAAGGATCTGCATGAGCCGGTAGAACGGATCGCGGAGAAGGTGTATCGCTGTCAATTGACGGTCAGTTGTACGACCCGCGCGATCCGATGGGGAAGATGTTCATCGGCTTGCTGGGGATTGATGACGGAGTTTCGAGTCGGATCTGATTCGTGGCCGCACTCGTGACGCCCTGGCCGCCGCGACAGCTGCTGAGAAGAGAAAGGTGCGTCGGACAAGCTCACCGGCTGGAGAAAAAAGTCAGTCATGATCGGGTCTTTTCTTCCAGAGGCTCCCGGTCTGGAGCCTCACCGGTTGCCGCGGGTCGGGCTCCTTCGATGTGTGGGTCAGCTCGTTACGCCGCGTTAAGAATCTGAAAACTTGGTGAGCAAACCTTCCTTTCCCAGGTGAAGCGGCGGATTATCGAAGTGGCCGCGCATCTGGTTACCGCGCGGCATGTCGAGCGCGCCTGAAGGCACAACGGGCCGGGAGGTCACATGCTGCTACATCAATCGATCGGGTTGGGGCGCTTCAACGAACTACCGCGGCAGAAGGCAGTTCACGCACTGTTCGAGTGCTGCTGCTCGCTGACGTGGGCCGGGTGGGTCAGCGACGGACGTCCGTTTGCCGATCACGCGGAGATCCTCTCGCGCGCCGAGGACGCGATTCTCAACCTCTCGGACGTCGACGTCGAACGCGCCCTGCAATGCCATCCACCGGTCGGCGTCCGTAGGAACAGCGTGCCGTCCCACCTCGAGCAATGCTCGATCTGGGTTCCGGACGACGCCGTCATGGCAACCATCTATCGCGCCGGCGAGGAGTACGAGCGGAACTTCGGCTTCCGGTATCTGTGGTGTTCGCACGGCCACGACGCCGACGACCTGCTCGAGAACATCGGCGAGCGCATGTCCAACGAGCGGTCCGTCGAGCGCAAGGTCTGCATCGACGAGCTCGCCAAGATCACGCGGACGAGGATCGAGCGCATGCTGGGACCCGAGGACGGTTATCCCGAGTACTGAAAAGAAAAGCGGGTGCGGCGCTTTCGCGCCGCACCCGCTTTCATGCTCTGAATCGATCAGAGATCGAACTCGGCCGGAGAGATTCCGACTGCAAAACACATGTCGCGTACGACGCCGCGCTCGTGCTCGTCGAAGTTGCCGTCCGCGCCGCCGATGATGATGCCGATCTGGATGACCGCGCGGGCCTGATCCTGCTTCGACTTGAGCTTGGCGATGGTCGCGGTTGCCTCGACCTTGCCGAACTCGTAGTCCGAGGACAGCTTGCTGCAGTACCAGTCGAACTGCTCACGAAGCTCGTCCGGCGGGAAGACCGCGAGCGACTCGTTGCTCATGATCAGCGCGGCGGTCTTCTGACGCTCCGACGGATCGATCGAACCGTCTGCGGCGGCGATCAACGCGCACATTGCCATGCTCGCGTTCTTGAATTCCTTGTTCTGGAACTGGCTGGTCTTTGTCTTGAGCTGGCCGTTCATCTCCTGAGCCTTAGCCTTCAACTGATCCCAGAATGCCATGAGTCTCCTCGAGTATTGCCGCCACACACCGCGCGTGGTCGTACCACCACTCTGCCTGTGCGCTCGGCAATCCGCCATCGGCCACTAGGTGCGGTCGAACACTGACAGAATTCGCGACTCGGAGATCGGGTCGAGCACGTCCGGGGTGAAGTGCCATTGCGTGCGGGTCCACGGATCGTGAACCTCCGTCTGCCCTGCTGCCGAAAGATGTTGGCACCCCTCGGACAGCGCGGCGACGGATTCTTCCGCGAAGTTCGACTCGTCCTCTCCGACAATCAGTATCGACAAACCGATTGCCGGTCCGCGTTCGGCGAGGAACATGATGGTCTGTGCGTCTTCGGCGGAGTATCCGTGCGGGAAATCGCTGAGGATCAACAGGCGCAGGGAACTCGGACCATCTGCGACACCACTCATTCGCGCGAGTTCGCCCATGTCGACGGCCTCGGCCAGTGCCCGCAAGCGCGCCGAGATCTCGGTGTG